>CAZONI010000024.1:0-44960 GCA_964581175.1 uncultured Desulfobacteraceae bacterium | reverse complement strand
AAGTGATAAAGAATATATCAGGTTTCACCAGAATGCTCTGCAGTTCACTGCAGGGTGACCAGCCTGCGCCGGAAACCTCGGCGCACCCTCGATCCGATATCCCGCAGCCTGCTGTGAAGAGTTCGATTTGCTTCGAGACTATCCTTCTGTCAAAATCCTGATGATGCCTATTCCCAAATATTTCCGGGGCGCCGACAGGCTTCAAGTTTCTACCTATCATGCAGTGGGCTTGCTTTTTTCCAAGCTCAGAGCAGAATCAAACCCGGCCCTTGTTTCCGGCGGGATCTCTGGTTGGGAAGTTGATAAATTTTCACAGTAGTATAGTGGCTATCGGAGAAATTATACCTTCGGAAAGGCCAAACGTTGATGCAGGTGTGCCGGAGTTCGTTCATCTTCCGTCTTCCTTTCTAAGTGCCACTACGTATTTCTCGCCTTCAGGCGTATGCACGTAGCTTATGATCTTGCTGATCTCCATCTTTATGTCGCTTTTTCTTTTTGATTGCCATTCAGCAAGTGATTGTTCAGTGGGTTCGAGAAAATTAAGCGTTTTCTTATATTGTTCCACCTTGTTCCAGAATATTGAACTTCTTGTGACAGGAATGAAGGCCATCCGGGCCCTCCATGCCCCCATTTTCACCTGAGTAATGACATAATAAGACTTTCCAGCCTCAAGGTCCGCGTCAACGACTCTCTTGTTCTCGGCTCTGCCAATAAACAAGTGCTTTCCGGGTTCACATTCGTACGCAAAAAATGATTTTGCCTGGCTTAACCCAATTAGGTGATAACTATCCCAAATCTGGAAGTGTATGGCAAAGCCCAACCCCGATGGTCTCATAAAATAAACAAGTGCTTTATCGGGGGTTGGCTGCTCAACCATTGTCGCCTTATGCATATAAGGACTCGTACCGGCACACCCCATAGTCAGCATAAGCATAACTAATAAAACAACTCTTGAGCAATTTTTCATGATGGTTCCCTTTGTTAAGGATTTACTGATGGGAATAGCCAAAAGGACACAACTCTGTCAACATCTCTTCAACCTCTCGCGCATCTTCATGTACTCCCACAACGGTCCCTTAATTCCGAACCGGCGCAGTTTTTTTTGCAGTTCCTTATTTATGTTGATGTTGAGGCCTGGGAATATCCATGTGGGGTTTTCTCCGGAGAATTGCTCGATGAACGGCAATATCTCGTGTTCCACCGCCGGAGAAAGGTAGAAAACAGGTTTGAGGAAATCCCGATTTAGATTCACGGTGTCTTCCATAAGGGCCATGGCCGATAATCTCGTCTTCGGGAAAACCCTGATGCCGACCATACATATAACGGCCGTTGGGGCCGTGTCCCGGATGGTTTCGAGTGTTTCGTGTATTGTCGCCATGGATTCACCCGGTCCACCCAACAGGATGGAATGGCAGAAACTCATACCTGCCCTTCTACAGATGGAAGATGCCTCCCTGAGACAATCCACGTTAAAATTCTTGCCGAGGTTTGTGAGCATAGGCCGGCTTGCGGCGTCGCTTCCGAATTCCACACCGGTGCATCCGGCCTCAAGCATCAATTCAACGAGACCCGGTGTGATGAAACCTGGGTTGGCATAGCAACTCCATTCCACCTTGACCCCTCGGCGGATAATCTCTCGGCAAACGGCTTCAGCGTGGTCCACAGGATAATTAAAGGTATTATCGACAAAAAAAAGGGACTTTGTTCCACCTTCGATCATGTCGTCAATCTCATCACAGACAATGGCTGGGGCCCGTACTCTTGGGGTCCTGCCTTCAATAACAGGATATGTGCAATAAACACATTTGAACGGGCAACCCCTCTTCGTCTGTATGTTACCCATCCCTCCCAGCTCCAAATACGCCCAGTTGTCAAAGCCGGAGCGGTCCGGCATAGGCAATTCGTCCATATCGTTCACGATCTCGGACCGGACGATTATCTTCTCTTTTTCAACCGCCCGAGAAGAGGGGCCGGCTCCGTCCAGTCCCTTGACGAGGTTGACAAAAGACGCTTCACCTTCACCCACTATCCCGAAGTCGGCATGCAGATGCCTCAGGATTTCCGCGGGCATCAGCGAAAAACCGCTCCCCCCTAATACAATGGAAGCGCTGCTGTTTCTCTTGATGGCCTTTATGAGATCGCGGTAAAAGGGGAGATAAGAAATATAGTTGGGAAAACTCACATTGTCCAAGTTTCTGATTGAGATGCCCACAATATCCGGGCTAAAGGACGCTGTAGCGGAAGAAATGGCGGCCTCATAATCCTCAGCAAAACAGAGATCCAGGATTTGGTGGCGGATATGGTGCCTTTTCAGGGCAGCGCTGATGAATGCAAGGCCTATAGGGAAGACAGGATCGGGGAGAGTTTCAATATTGGGTGAAATAAGGAGTACCTTCATAGCCACATGCACTCTCACTCATTAGCAAATACGAAGCTACTGCTGCCCCCACCAAAGGTACTGGTGGTCATTAGGGCGCATCGGGATTTCCCGATCGTGCCACAGTCCCACTTCAACGGGCGCCCGACGACCCCTTGCAACATCGCAGCGGCTATTGTAGGAGGCGAAGACTGATGGCGGAAGCCCATGAGGATCGCTGCGGCACGCAAGGCGCCTGCTCCGCCATAATCTCCCGTGAGATATTTGAGGGGGGTAACCCTGAGATCCGTTATATGTTTTCCAAAGGTTTTTTCGAGCTGGCGGCATTCCATCCGTTCAAGCTCACCCGAGAAATTTGCCGAAACATGAATCCCGTCAACGGCATCTGGGGTGACATCGGCCTGCTCCATAGCCATAGCCATGGCCAGCCCCATTTGATCTCCCTCCTGTTCGTAATGACCGAGGGACGCTATACCGCCCCTCATTACACCTGATTTGATCACCCCGTAAGTCTGCGCACGACGTTCGGCAGCGAAATCTCCACGTTCGAGAACAAGGACACAGGCACCCTCTCCCAGGACTAGACCGCATCCGGGTTTGGGTTTAACCGCCTGTCCCTCGCCTCCCTTTATGCTGTTGAGAGCACCCAGAGCATCGTAGCACTGAAATAGGATCGGAGACAACTCATCTACTCCACCCACAAGGGCTACATTTGCAACGCCATGCAACAGGATGTCGCGGGCATAAGACAGGGCGATTTCTGCGGAAAGTTCATTTTGGCAAAAGGTGATATTGGGGCCTGTTATCTTGTGAAATATGCCGATGTGGCTCGCGGGGGCATTCGGAACGGTCTCGGGAAACAAAAAGGGCTGGGCCCCTCGTGCACCGTTCACGAGGAAGCTCACATAGAAATTTTCCACATGGCAACTGCTCCCGTAGGCAGTACCCACAAACACAGCGACCGTTTCCCTGTCCATGGTATCCAGAACCAGCCCGCTGTCATCCAACGCCTCAATGCTCGCGGCCAGCACCATCCTGGACACACGGCCCATACGCCTGTAAACGCTCGGGGACATGAATTCCCGAGGTTCAAAATCTTCTATACACCCACCTATGTCCGAGTGAAATGATGAGGTGTCAAAAGAGGTGATTCTCTTTATCCCTGTCTGTCCTTTCGCCACATTCGTCCAGAAAGCCTCTCTGCCGATGCCGATCGGACTGATAATCCCTATGCCGGTGACCACAATTTCATTCATTCCTGACATCATTTTATTACACGAAAATGTCTCTGAAAATGCTTTCTCACTTTTGTCCCTTGCAAAAGATCAGGGAAGTATTGTTTCCCCCGAAGGCAAAGGAATTGCTCATGGCGATTCGAATTGCCAGGGGTCTGGATTTGCCGGGAACGTAATCCAGGTCGCATTCAGGATCGGGTTCTTCCAAGTGTACAGTGGGTGGAACAACCTGTTCACACAACGCCAGGATTGTTGCCGTTGCCTCTATAGCCCCACCGGCACCAAGGCAGTGGCCGACCATGGACTTCGTGGAACTGACAGCCAGGCGTCTTGCACATTTTTCCCCGAAAGTCCGTTTGATGGCCTTGGTCTCCAAAGGATCGTTTGTCTTGGTCCCCGTACCGTGGGCGTTGAGGTAATCCACCTCATTTGCATCTACTCCGCTCCTTTCCAATGCCATGGCCATGACACGGCTCATGCCCATGGCCTCGGGGTCCGGAGATGTCATGTGGAAGGCATCCGAATTCGTGGCATAGCCCAGCATCTCGGCATATATGGCGGCTCCCCTTCGCCTGGCGGACTCATAATTTTCCAGAACGAGAATTGCCGCTCCCTCACCCAAGGAGAGCCCTTTTCGGTTCTTGTCAAAGGGGCGGCAATCTGCGGGGTCCATCAACCTCAGCGCATTGAACCCGGCAAAAGTGACTTCCGAAAGGGCCTCGCTCCCCCCTGTGATGACAATTTCATGGACACGCGCTCGGATAAGATCAAAGGCCATGCCTATCGAGGTAGAACTGGAAGAGCAGGCTGTCGCCACAGTAGCCCGCGGTCCGGTGAGTCGGTAACGATTGGCAATAAGATCTGTAAGCGAACAACATGCACAGGAGAAGAGCAGGGAGGGCCTTGTCCTGATTTTTCCTGACCACAGCGAACGTCGGTACTTTTCCCACGAGAGCATGCCCCCTGCACCGCCTCCCAAGACAATGCCGATATCGCTTCCGCCGACCTTGGTAGGATCAAGGCCGGCATCTGCCATGGCCTCCCTAGCGGCCATCAGTCCGAGGAGATCACACCTGGACATTCTTTTGGCTTCTCGCTCGTCAAGGGTGTCCTTTAGGTCACAGTTTTTCACCTGGGCGGCCCGCGTGATCGGGAAGCCCGAAGTGTCAAAGAGTGATATGGGTCCTATTCCGCATGTGCCGGCCAGAAGACCTTCCCCGAATTCGGCTACAGATTTTCCTATGGAGGTGATGATGCCTAGGCCTGTGATGACCACCTTCGGGAAAATGTCGCTACTCATCTCGCTTTCCAAAACAGATTCATCAGGAATATAATGCTGATCCGAAATGTATCTTTTATCGGACGGTAACAAGTCCTGTATCTACTCTTTGAGAAGTAGATCGCCTTGACAGGCACGAACCAAATTGTGTATCCACGCTTTCCCGCCCTCAATAGGATATCGGCCTCTGCCTCGAACCCGTTATTCAAGATCCGGACATCCTGTATCACCCTGCGATCATAAAGCCTGAACCCGCATTGTGAATCTTCAATCCGCTGCCCTGTCAACCATGAAAAGAGGACCACACCAACCTTGTTTGGGCCATACCTTATGGGCGGAATTCGTCCTTTGTACTTCAGCCTGTTCCCAATAACAATTCCGGCCCCGTCACGCTCATGACAGGCAATAAACTTCGGTATCTCGGCCGGATCATGCTGCAAGTCCCCGTCGAGGGTGACAACCGCGTCAAACCCCTTCTCAAGCACATACCGAAAACCCATGCGGAGTGCGTTGCCTTTGCCCCTGTTTTGTGGAACCCTTATGACGTGGGCACCGGCAACTTCAGCTACGTGCGCCGTTTTGTCGGTTGAACCGTCGTCCACAACTACTACGTGATCAATCTGACGGCATGTCTTTCCAACAACTTCGGCAAGTGTGGAAGCATTATTAAAAGCTGGGATAACGGCGCAGACTTTCATAAATTGTCAGGGCAAGTTAGTCCTGCACACAGAAATCCACCAGCCTGGCTATCCGTGATGCGAGTTCACCGGAGGGTCTGTAAATCATTTTCCTGGCTGGGGTCAGGAGAACCTGTGTAGTCTCTCCCCGGGCAAGTAAGACCTTGTCCTTTTCCAACATTACCTCGAATTGGAATACCAGCGCGGCAATCTCGGGCTTCATCACTGATGTCCTTATGATGATCCTGTCACCGCATGCGGCCGGGTGCTTGTAATCACAATTCACGTTGATTACCGGCGCAATATAACCTAGTTCCACCATTTGCCCCGGCAGGAGATCAAATCGCCTCAGCAGAGCCATCCGCCCAACTTCAAACCAAGCCATGTAGTGTCCGTACCAGGCCATGCCCCATTCGTCAACTTCGTTAAAACGAACCGTTTCCTCGGTTTCTATCCAACGCACAGGGGACTTCTCCTATTCAGACTCTTCCTGTATAAACCGGGCCAACGCGTTAATGGAAGCAAAGGCCCTCTTTCCCACGTCCTCATCCTCGATAATCACATTGAACAGCTTTTCAATGGCAACCACAAGTTCAAGGGCATCTATTGAATCGAGTCCAAGGCCTTCCTTGAAAAGAGGCGCATCGTCCTCGATATCTTCAATTGTGATGTCTTCCAGTTTAAGGGTATCAATGATCATCTTTTTGAGATATTGACGCAGTGTTTTAATGTTACTAACAAGTTCTTCCAACTTTCACTCACCTCTCGTCGTCTTTTACTAGCTGATTCACACGCAGAAAATCTGTGGTGACTTATAGCATCCTCCCCTTGCGCTTTACCTGAGCAGGAGTGGTACTCTCATCACTGACAGATATGCCATCTTTTTATATTAAACCGCCGTCAACCCCAAGCACCTGTCCGGTAATATAGCCCGCTCTTTGTGTTGCCAGAAAGAGGACAGCCGCGGCAATATCTTCAGGTTTCCCGAATTTTCGCATAGGGATCAGGTTTAAAAAGTCTTCCCTTGTCTTTTTGTCCAGGTTTTGGGTTATTGCCGTCGAGATGACTCCAGGGCACACCGCATTTACAGTAATACCTAACCGGGCAACTTCTTTGGAAAGGGATTTGGTGAAGGAAATAATCCCTCCTTTTGATGCCGAGTAATTCGTCTGGCCTGCCCTTCCGGTAATGGCACTCGGTGACGTGATATTGATAATGCGGCCAAACCTGAGCGCGACCATGGACCTTATAACCGCCTTGGAGAAAAGATAGGCCCCTTTTAGATTGACATCGATCACCCGGTCCCAGTCTTCCTCACCCAGGAACATCATCAGCTTGTCCCTGACGATTCCGGCATTATTTACCAATATATCCACTTGTCCCCATTGCTCCAGGACAATTCCTGCCATCCGTTCGACCTCATGACGCAAAGAGACATCTCCCTTCAGAAGCAGCGATTTGATTGCTGCCTCTTCCAGTTCCTCCTGTGTCTCCGCCGCGCTCTTGTCATCAGACAAGTGACCCACGCATACCCAGGCCCCCTCATAGGCAAATGAGAGAGCAATTGCCCTTCCCAAGCCCCTGGTGCCGCCCGTGATGATCACTCTTTTGTCTTTGAATTCCATGAAAGTCTTCTGCAGTTTCAATAGACATTTTGGTTGTCGCATCAGGAGAAAGATGATAGCGAAAGGTATAACAAACACTATTTTTTTGTGCAAGAAGAAACAGGTTTGACGAATGAATCTGCCTATACGTCCCTGGGTTTTTGCCACTGACGGTCACTGGAGAAAATCGCTAGCGGCGGTGCGTTCCCTTGGCGAAAGGGGAATTTCGGTCTCTGTCGGTGAAAGCACCCGCCTAGCCACGGCCTGTTTTTCAAGATACTGCAGAAGGGCTGTGGTTTATCCTTCACCGGTGCAGAATCCATCCGGGTTCTTAGATTTTCTCAGAGATGAGCTCATGCGCCATCCATACCAAATGCTCCTCCCCATGGAGGAGGAAACCCTGAGGTTGCTGGCCGGGCACAGGACTGACTTTTCAGGTCTGACTTATCTGCCCATTGTAACTTCTCGGCAACTGGAGTTGGCCCGAGATAAAGGGAAGGTCATTCAACTTGCGTCGAGCTTGGGGATTCCTACTCCCGCCACATGGTATGTGGACGATATTTCCAAGATCGACAATCTCGTGACGACGCTTTCTTATCCCGTGGTCATCAAACCCCGAACGGGTTCCGGTGCCGTAGCGCTATCCTACCCAAAAAATTCCTGCGAGTTGAAACAACAATACCTCGCGATCCACTCTCGGTTTCCATATCCCCTGATCCAGGAATTTATCCCGAGAGAAGGTCCGGGCTACGGAGCGTCTTTCCTTATTGACGAAAACCAACGGGTCAAGGCCTCTTTTGTGCACAAGCGCCTCAGGGAATACCCCGTGACAGGTGGAGCAAGTACATTGAGAGAGAGCGTCAGATATGATGAAATCCGGGATATGGCACTTTCATTGTTGAAGGCCCTTGACTGGTTTGGGGTGGCTATGGTGGAATTTAAGCTGGACCCGAGGGATGGGATTCCCAAACTCATGGAAATCAATCCCAGGTTCTGGGGCTCATTGTCCCTGGCCATACACGCAGGCGTGAACTTTCCCTATCTCCTGTTCCTCATGTCCCAGGGCAGGAATTTTGAACCGGTGGAAAACTATCAAACGGGGAAAAAGTCTAGGTGGCTTTTACCCGGCGACATTCTCCACTTTATTCACAACCCTGAAAGGATGAGGCTGTACCCGGGATTTTTTCACTTTTGGGAGAAGAATACCGCCTATGACATAATATCTTCACATGACCCTTTGCCTATCCTGGGGAGGTTATTATCCCTCTTGACCCTCCTTTATGACCCGGACATGAAGCAGCGCCTGAGGGCAAGGAAGTTACGAACGTGAAAAACATCCTGACAATAGACGTGGAAGACTGGTTTCATATCTGCGGCGTGAGACACCTGATTCCTGAAGACAGTTGGCCGCGATTGGAGAGTCGCGTAAGGTCAAACACTTTGCGAATTCTGGATATCCTGGCCAGGCGGAGCGTGAAGGCTAGCTTTTTCATATTGGGCTTTGTTGCTGAAACATGTCCTGATCTCGTCAAGGAAATCCAGAGAGAGGGCCATGAAATAGCCACCCACGGACATGCCCACAAACGAGTTTATACCATGACGCCGCCGGCGTTTCGGCGGGACCTCAGGAAAGCCGTGGGTGTAATTTCTGCGATAACCGGCGAGCAGGTCAAAGGATACAGGGCACCAGAGTGGTCCATTCGTGATGATTCCCTCTGGGCTCTGGACATCCTGAGCGGGGAAGGTTTCGAGTATGATTCAAGTATGGCGCCAGTCCTGGTTATCGGAAATCAGGGCTATTCCAGGGTACCCTACAGGCTGACGACAGGCAATGGAAAGTTGTGGGAATTTCCCCCCTTAGTTTGCACAACGCGCCTAGTTAATCTACCCATAGGTGGAGGATGGGGTCTCAGGGTCTTTCCTTACAGACTTATCAGGTCCTCAATAGCCGGACTGAACAGGAGAGGTCAACCCGCTACCATTTATTTTCATCCCAGTGAGTTTGACCCGGCCGTCCCACGGATCAAGCTCCCCCCGGCCAAGCGCTTCGTGCTGAGCGCAAGGATCGAGACGGCGGAGAAAAGGCTTGACAGATTGCTGAAGGATTTTTCTTTCACGTGCGCCTCTCAGATCCTTGAGAACAAAACCATTCGCGGATAAGGAGTTGCTTCGGGCTGCGTGTTCGTATATGGTAATAAAATCGAAATGCGGCTTTCCAGCTTCTACCGGTATGCTGATCCTGGTAAAACGTTGGCACAGAATGTTTCGTGCCGAGTGAAAGGTCGAGAGTCCTCCAGAAATTTTCCCTGGGAATCATGTTGCACGCTATCACATACCTGAGAAATAATCTCGCCGATCATTTCCTGATTTGTTTTCTTCCACTCTATATTCTGGGGGGCAGGCCGGCCGCCATCCTGGGGGCCCAATTCTTGGGATTCAAGGTCCTTTTTCTGTTGCCTGTTATTGTCATGCTGGATACACTCCAAATCCCTTTTTTTTATCACATTTACCGAAGGGTATCACGAATCGCTCTGGTGCAGAAATTCAGGAAGAAGATAAGAAATAAGGAGAAAAACTTGCTCAACTCACGGCTTTTTCGCTGGGTGCAGATCATGGGAATGCCTGGAGTTGTGGCTATAACGATGACGCCGCTTAAGGGTTGCGGCATGTGGAGCGGAGTCTTCTTGTCGGAGATTTTGGAACTGCCGAAAAAGAGGAGCTATCCCCTATTGATTCTGGGCAGCATATTAGGCTGCGCCCTCATTTTTTTCGTGGGCGAAGTGGGTTTTCATTTGGCGGGAGTCTTCTGATTATCTGAGAGACGACCCCCATTTCGACTTTTTTTGTGAGGGGAGAGGAAAAATATGCCAGTCAACCTAAAACAAAATCTGCTGGTCCATGCGCTCAGTATGTTATTTGCGTTTCTGTCCCGAATAAGGAATGAAAGGGCCTTCAGGTGGGCTTACTCACTCATCGCCTTCCTGGCTGAAAAGCTGGTGAAGAAGGATTACTATGCTGAAAAGATAAAGTGGATAAAGAATCTTTTCGACAACGGGCATCCCAGCCTGGTGGTAGTAAAAAAGATATTGCGGGGTGCAAACCCCCACCACCGCAGAACCATCATAAGATCATTTATCATAAACCAGTTATTGGTGGGCACGAATAAGAGGAAGGCCTTCGCTGAGGAGCACGACGGGCTGTATCCCCCCGGTTTTTTCGTGATCAGTCCCAGCATGAGGTGCAACCTCAATTGCTACGGGTGTTATGCCGGGTACTACGACAAGAGCGCCGAACTTTCCTTTGATGAAATAAACCGAGTTCTGGAGCAGGCCAAACAGATGGGAATATATTTTTGTGTGGTCTCGGGCGGTGAGCCTTTGTTTCACCCAAGGATTTTCGACATATTCAGGAAACACAACGATGTCGTCTTTCATATGTACACCAACGGTAGCCTCATAGATGAGACAATCTGCCGGCGTCTCGTTGAGGTGGGTAATGTCATCCCCGCCTTTAGCATTGAGGGATACAGGGAGGAAACGGATAAACGGAGGGGAACAGGGCACTTTGACTGCATCATGAAGGCCATGGATCTGATGAAACAGGCCAGGATACTGTTCGGTTTCTCCGCCACCCTAACTCGCCAGAATGCGGACATACTCAACAGCGATAAATTCGTCGATTTTATGATAGAGAAAGGTTGCATTCTAGGATGGTACTTTATGTATGTGCCCATTGGCCGCAAACCGGACCTCAATATTATGTTAACGCCTGAACAAAGAGGGCGGCAATTCGAACGTCTTACACATCTCAGAGCGACCAAGCCCATATTGCTGGCTGACTTCTGGAACGACGGCCCGGTGGTGGGAGGGTGCATTTCTGCAGGCAGGAAGTATTTCCACATCAATTCCAAGGGAGACGTGGAACCATGCGTTTTCTGCCATTTTGCTACGCACAATATCAGGAAGGACTCCCTTAAGGATGCCATTGACTCCCCCCTGTTCCGGTCTATTCGTGCCCAACTCCCTTCACACGAGAACCTGCTTAGGCCCTGCACCATCATTGATAAACCCGAGATAAGCAGGCAGGCCATCCACGAACACAAGGCCTATTTTACCCATCCTGGCGCGAACATCGTCTATGAAGATCTGGCAAAGGACATCGACAAATACACCAAGGAGTACGCCGGGATCGCGGATCAGTTATGGGAAAGACACTTCGGGAACAGCAAGGAATAAACAGCAGTGTTGTCAAGGTTGCAGCAATTCATTTGCCGTTTTCACAAGCTTATCCTGATCCTTACAGGCTTCCTGACGCTCACGGCGATCGGCTTTGCGAGCCGTCTGAGACTCGATTTCAACCTCCTAACTCTTCTTCCGTCGGACAACCCTGAGGTTAGTACCTTTTTTGAAGTCACCAGGGAAATAGGCCTTCAATCCCTCTTAATCGTACTGGTCAAAATGCCTCCAGGACTGGACCGTCAACGTGCCGAATCCGTGGTTGACAGGCTGGCGGAAAACTTTTCCGGGTCCCGGCTGATCTCCGATGTCCGGTACAAGGGAAATATGGATATATCCCCCGCCTTCTTTCAGGAATTTGTGAAATACCTTCCTCTTTTTCTGAAGGATGATGAGATAAAGGCCTTGGCTGCGAAATTATCGGACCAAGGAGTCCAGCGTCAGGTCCGCGAGAATAAGCGTCTCATGATGATGCCCTTCGGCATGCCGGTGAGGGAGATAATCTGTGCGGACCCACTCGGGCTCAGGGATATATTTATTGCTGGTGCCGGGCTTCCCGGCGGGACGACGCCGACCGGAGCCTTTCAGGGATATTTCAGGAGCAAAAAGGATGGGATATATTTCTTGTTCCTGACGCCCAGACGTCCTCCCCAAGATGTCATCTTCAGCAGGAAATTGATGGCCGAAGTGGGACGCCTGGCAGACCAATCACTCAGGGATTTCAGCAAGGATCATGAAAATTTTCCGGGGAAAATCAGGGTATCCTATACAGGTGGTTATCCCATTGCCGTAAGTGACGAGGCAACTACGAAGGGAGACATCAAGGCAACTCTGCTCACCTCTTTCCTGGGGATAATGATTTTTTTCGGCCTTTCATTCAGGGACCTCAAGATCCTTGTTTATGTCGGGCTAACCCTGGCCCTTGGCCTTGTGTGGACACTTGGATTCGCTGGTTTGGCCTATCATCACCTCAATATACTTACTTGTATTTTTTCCTGTGTCCTTCTTGGGTTGGGGATAGATTTCGCCATACACATTCTCAACCGGTATTTCAGTCGCCGTAACACAGTCATGGATGTAGAAACCCGTCTGGCTAACACTCTCGACGAGGTGGGGATGGGTATCATCATCGGCGCCGTCACAACCTCGGCCGCTTTCTATTCCATTGGCTTGTCGGACTTTGGCGGCTTTCGCGAACTGGGTTTCCTGACGGGCACCGGCATCCTTTTCTGCTTGGTCGTTATGGTAATTGTCCTGCCCTCCCTCCTAGTATGGTCTTCCGGTAGGAAAACTCACGGCCTTGGCGGAAAAATCCGCATCGCTGGTTTCGGCCTTAGGACCCTCCTGCGTTGCATTCAAAGACGTCCTAGGATCTGTGTGATGATCAGTCTCATCCTGGCATGTTTTCTCGGGGTTGCAGGAACCAGGATTCATTTTGATGACAACCTCAAGAACCTCAGACCGCCCGATAACAAGGCTTTTATGTTGCAGGACAAGGTCGCAGCCTGGATGGGTGGATCGACGGATAAGATCCTGCTGGTAGCCAGTGATAGGACTGAGGCCGGCGTCATGGAAGCCTGCGCATCAATTTACAAGGGCCTGGAAGAACTGAGAGGTGAGGGCAGGATCGGTTGGGTCAACTCCCTGAGCAGATACCTTGCCGCCCCTAGCCGCCAGAGAAAGAATCTTGAATTTATACGGCAACACTCTGAGGTCTTTAATGTGAAACGCATCCGCAAAACGTTTGACATTGCCCTTAGAAAGAACGGGTTCAGGGATTTGAAGGTGTATGACCAATATTTCACAACCCTATCAAAGGTGTTTTCATCCAACAGAATTCTTTCACCCGGGTCTCTCAAGAACACCCCGATGTATAGTCTTTTTAAGCCGTTCATATATCAGGGAGACGGCCGTTTCAGAGCTGTTACCTATATTTCACCCCGCGGAAACCTTTGGTCACGATCCGACACCACCGCTTTTAGGAAAATGATTGCCCGCAGACTTGCTGAGGAGGGTGTAGCAAAGAATAGGTATAGTCTGACCGGGGCAAGCATATTGACTGGAGACCTTAAAGGCGTCATCATAAACAATATGGAATTATCCCTGTGGCTCGCGGGGTTGGTCATCGTCCTTGTCCTGCTTGGCTATTACCGCAGCGTGAAATATTGTGTCCTGTCTTCCCTTCCTCTCCTCCTAGCCCTCATAAGCCTGTGCGGCATAATGGTGATTCTCAAAATCAATTTTAACTTTTTCAACATGATCGTCCTTACTATGATTGTGGGCGTCGGGATCGATGACGGGGTTCACCTTACCAACACCTTCCGTCAGGCAGGCAGCGAGGACATACTGGAAAAAATAGCCGACACGGGTCGTGCAGTGGTCCTCACCTCGGTCACGACCCTGATAGGCTTTGGTTCCATTGCCCTGTCTCACTACCCGGGTCTCCGGAGTATGGGATACGTGGCCGTCATTGGCCTTACTCTTTGTCTGCTGGCCTCCATCATCGTGCTGCCTGCCATTTTCTGGACTATCAGGGGGCGCAATTAGAACTCAGGTGCACTGCTTTAGCATTGAGGGTTGCCAGGGGGTCGCTTCCGTCGAGCCTTGGAGGGACCGGTATTCCGAGTATATGCAAGACCATCGGGGCCAGGTCCAGGACAGAAGCGGTTCGGGTGAGGACATGACGCCCGGGAATGATTCGTGCCAGCCCAGGCCCGGCTATCCAGAATGAAACCAAGCAGTCATCCCTGTAATAACTCCCGTGGTGACCATATTTTCCCCGGTCCGGTTCGAAATAGTATCCCTTCTTGTTGATTAGCTTGATGTCCGGGGTCGTCTCTCGTGTGTACTGCATTTGGAGCCCCCGCATAACGTAGTCATATAGGGTGAAAGATTTCTTGATCGCTGACAGAGGGCGCAAGGCATCCACAAAGGCGGTGTTTCCTTTGTGCTTGCCGTCGGCCAGATAGTCGCGCCAGTCAAAAACCCACCACTGGTCCCGGGTCTCGAGGGGGCCTTCGTTTCGTTCGCCGGGATATTGCCAGATAACCAGAGCGTTGAGACAGTCCCGAAGTTCATTCTTCTCGAGCAACAGGTCTATGGCGGGTTTGACATCACCTAACAATCGGGGAGGATCCATCCAGTTTCTGGTGCTCCTGTTTTTCAAGTATATGTCCTTGGTGGATGCTCCGGGCATGATCACGGCATCAGCACTTTGTTCACTGGTCCTCCATCCGGGCAGGCTGAAAACCTTCCTCAGGCTTTCATCCACGGCCTTATCACGGACGTGCTTGAGTATCCGGCTGAAACCGTGGTCGGAGATGAGGAAGAAGACGGTTGTTTCATAGCGGCCGGTTTTATTCAGAAACCGGATCAGTTTTCCTACAAGCGGATCCAAGACCCTAATGGCGTAGGCTCCTTGGATTTCTGCTATCGAGGAACAGCGTTTTCTCAGGTCTGCCGGCGGATAGTGGGAGATCAAGTCGGTCCCCAGGAATTCCAGGGCCATCAAATCGGGAATCGCGTGATAACGTTGAAACACCCCTTCCAAGCTTTTATGATAGGACATCAAATGGCCTGAAAGGAACGCGCTGAGCGTCTTGCGATCAATGTAAGAGCTATCGGGTATCCAGCGGCGATTGCGGAGAAAACCCAGCGTAGCAGCATTTCCCCAGAAAAAGACACCGGATTTCAAAGACCAGTCCGAACCTTTGGTCACCATGAGCATGGCTGTCATGGATTTTCCCCCAGCGTTGTGGAGGTAGTCGAAGATGGTCTTTACATGGTTGCGCCTCAAGATATTGTTTATCCGCTGCTGGGAATAGGAAAGCGGGTTGCGCGTTTTAGCAGTCTTCCGGTCAAACCAGGTGGTGGAGACAATCCCTGTTTTTCGGGGATAAACCCCCGTGTACATTGCGGTTATGTCAGGGACGGATCCGCCGGGGACTGTAGTCAATACCCGCGGAAGATAGGTATAGGCGCCGCAGTCACTGGGCCCATTGATGAGTTCCCGGAAATGGGGCAGATTTTTCAGGTTTTTTGCGATAACTCCCTGCTTCATCCCATGAAATTCAAGGATGACCACACTGGTTCCCATTTCTGCAGCAGGAGCAGCTCCATTAGCGGGAGGGAGCCAAGCCAAGAAAACCTGGGCCACCAGGACCCAGACAAATCTTCTTAGTATACTGAACCGGCCGTATAAATTCATAGAGTGCTCTCTATCAGTGAGTTTCTTTCACGTATAATAAGTCCATTCGATCTGACAGCCCACGTGGTCTTGCTTACCCCTGGCAGGAGAAGCCTTCCGGATGACAGGAGAGACATGGCCTCTGCCAGTCGCCCGGACGCAACGGACGCCAATCTTGCAATCCGGCCGCAAGGCATTGTATATCCACCTATCTCTGTTCTGACCCCGAAGAATCCGCCTTGCATTAACAGGCTTTTAATTGTCTGTGGTGAAAAATCGTGGAGGTGATACGGCGTGTGGTACAGATCGAACAGCGTGGAGAAAGGACCCAGTACCTGGACTATCGGCGTGGAATGAGGCCACCTCAGGAATACCAGACCTCCTGGTCTAAGGATGCGGCTTACTTCCGCCAAAAGGCCTACAGGGTCGAGAACGTGTTCAATTACATAGAAAAGGGTCACCACATCAAAGGTCTCCCCGGGGAAACCTAGATCTTCTAAGGGCCTTGAATGGACAGGGACTCGCCATTTGTCGTAGGCATACGCTGTCCCGGTCCGCGAAATCTCCACGCCTTCTGTACTCCATCCACGCGATTTCATCTCTCCAAGAAAAAAGCCATACCCGCAACCGATATCCAATATTCTGCCCTTACCGTGCTTGACCGTGCTCTCGATCAGGTCGGCAGATACGCGAACAATAGGTTTCATCATCATATCCCATCTTCTGATTTCTTCCGGGCTTGAAGGGAGGTAGTCATCGTAACTCTTCATCAAAGCTTCGCGGGTCGGTCTTGGATGGAGTGATACGAGTCCGCATTTCAGGCAACGCAGGTAGCTCCACTGATTCCTCGTGTGAATAGCACGAAATTCCGTGGAATGGCAAAGGATGCAACGATACGTATCCGGCATTATGGAACCCTTTATCCGGGATGGTACAGGTAAGCAAATGGAATCCAAGGGTATTCGCTCGACAGACAGGGAGCTATCCTTGCTTACGCAGGACGCAGGGGAAAGATGTTTTCTTCTTCCAGAGGAAAAACGGCTCTCCCCTTTTTATCAAACTGATTAAATCAAAAGAAATTTAGTTGGCTTCTGCCATCTTCTTAAGGTTATGGAGAAAATGTTCAACCATCCAGTCGTGTTTTTTCCTGACCTTTATGTACCAGATCAGTTTTCTCAGCAAGCCCCGAGGATTGAATATAATAGTGTGGCTGACCCGGGTGTATTGACCCACCGTATCAAGCTCCCATATTTCCGTCCCTCCCGCAAAAAAGCCGTCAGTGAACTGCTGCCGAATTATCTTGTTAGGTATTACCTGAACCACTTTCGAGATCCACTTCAGTCTGATCCTCTGGTTTACTCTTGTTTCCACGATCGTGCCTGGTCCGAACGGCGTAGGTGGTTCCCGGGTGACAATGACCCATTTCGGGCACAACTTTTTAAACATTTCACTATTGGTAAGGATCCGGAATATCGTGTTTTTCGGAGCCCGGATCAAGCAGGTGTGGTGATTTATTTTCCCATTGTACCCAGCGTATGAGGGCGATTGAATCGTATACCTGGAACTGCATCCGGGCAAACACGAAAGTACCCATATTGCCGCAGCCAACGAAAGACACCTGTTTTTCTTCACCATGGCAACAACCTTTTCACCACTTGAATTTGACTTCCTTTCCGATTGGTTGTATATGTAACCTACATTTTTCCATTGGTAGAAATCCGCTGCCACGGTGGATAGTAGGCTTATATGCAACATCCTCGGCACTGTAAAGCGTTTTTTGGCCTGTGGACGCCTCGCTCTTTCCGAACGGGCTTTCGGGTAGAGCAATATTATCTCTCTCGAAGGGAGGCGAAATATTGAAGGTCATTTTTTATTGGGTTCTTTATCCTCTGATACGCCCCTTTTACCTCATTTCTATAATTGTTGACACGATAGTACTGGCCCTCATTATCATTATCATTTCCCCGTTGGACAAAAATGGCAACTTTGTCCATTACATTGGCAAGCTCTGGTCTTTGCTCAATATCTACCTCTCCGGTACACGTATTTACATACGGGGAAAGGAAAAAATAGAAAAAACTCAGAATTATATTGTCATGTCAAACCATCAGAGCCTGTTTGACGTGTGGGTACTCATAGCGAAAATTCCGCTTCAACTCCGGTGGATAATAAAAGCGGAGATTAAAAGAATCCCTATATTCGGCTATGCCCTTGAGCGGATGGGCCACATATACATCGGAGGGACCGGTCGGCGGAATATGGCTTTGGGACTGGCAGATGCCATACGCAGGATAAGGAATGGGACATCTGTCGCCATTTTTCCTGAGGGTACAAGGAGCAAAAGCGGTCGCCTCGGGAAATTCCATGGGGGGGGCGCGCTCATTGCCATAAAATCCGGAGTCCCTATTCTTCCTGTCACCGTAAACGGCAGCCGTTTTGTGCTTCCTAAAGCTACTCTTGCCCTGATGCCAGGCAAGATCGAAATCGTGGTAGGCGACATAATTGATCCCAATATATTTGACAAGCACGGTGAAAAAGAGCTGATGGCAACGGTGGAGTCAGCCATAAGGAAAAATCTCAACCTGTCGTATGGTGATCTGACATGAGGCCGTTAGGACTCAATGCTCAGCCGCCCGGGCCGTGAAAAGGCGCACTCTACTGATGCGCCAATATTTTTGAAAAGGTAGTTTCCAGCCGAAAATGGCTGTCTTTCACAATCCGCGCTTGTGGCGGGCCAAGCCAGCGGCAATGTAGGGATTACTTGGTGCCGAAGGCGCAGGGATGTGGGAGCCCTTGCGTTCTTCGAACCGCTTCGCGGTGACGAAGTCTCCTTGCTCTAGAGCGAATTCCAAACCGCTTAATCTTGTAAATCCCGATATATCCCGACTGGATCGCGAACTCGCTCGAGCCCAAGATCTCTTTATGGATGGATACTAGGGGATATCGCAGTGCGGCGGCATATACTCGACTCACCCATATCATACTACGCCATTTTCTTTTCCGTGCGATGTATGCCTATTCGATTTTGTCGCTGGCTGGGGAAAATCGTGGCACGGGCCGTCTATGTGTTTTCCACGAAAGATCGCATGGGCTTGGCCTTTAATATATCCCTGGCAATGGATATGCCCCTAGATCATCCTTTTGTTAGGAGGACGGTACGCCGGGTCTTTGAAAACTACGGCCAATATATGGTGGATTTCTTCCTGATGCCTCAGCTGCCCCCATACAAAGCGAGAAAATTTTTTGCCCAGCTCAGGGGTCAAGAAATACTACATGACGCTCTCATGAAGGGCCGAGGCGCTATTTTGCTAACAGCGCATGTAGGCAACTGGGAATTCGGGGGGGCAATGATGCGGCTTGCCCATTACCCTCTGGCCGTAGTGGTCAAGGCACATAATACTCATTCCACCAATGCCCTGGTAAACAAGCTCAGGAAGCGTCGGGGCATGGACGTAATTGAAGTGGGTCAATCGCCATTTTCAACGTTGAAGATACTGGGCCATCTCCGGAAAAACGGTATAGTGGCCATGACCGGTGACAAGGTTTTTTCCGATCGCGGAGAGCCCGTCAATTTCTTTGGAAGGCAGGCAAGCTTCCCAATCGGACCAGTCCTGATGGCCATGAAATCAGAGGCTTCACTCATCCCCACTTTCGTGCTCAAACAACCGGACGGGAGGTATCAAGCTGTATTGGAAAGACCCATTCCTCTCGTTTTGGACGGTAGGAGGGCTGAAATCATCAGGAAAAACCTGGAAAAGACGGCCAGGATATTTGAGCAGTATATCCGCCTCTATCCTGATCAATGGTACTGTCCGGACCCCATCACCGGCGGGACCATATCATGAGACTCCATTGCATAGCACCGAAATGGCCGGATAACAGCCTGTGGGGGCAGATATGGTTTCGCTTCCCCTACCTTTCATTGACAACACTGGCCGCTTTGACCGATGATAACTGGGACATCAGCATTATCGATGAAAATATTCAAGAATTGGATTTTTCCCTCCTGCCTGATCTGGTTGCCATTTCTCTAATGACGCCCCTTGCCAAAAGAGGTTATGAGATTGCAGATGCCTTCAGGAGTAGGGGAGTGCCGGTTGTACTGGGAGGCATACATCCCACCATGATGCAGCATGAAGCCTGCACCCATGCGGATGCTGTTGTTATAGGAGAGGCGGAAAAGATGTGGCCTGAGGTGCTCTCTGATTTCAGAAAGGGCGATCTCCAACCATTTTACGCTGCCGAGCATTATTGCAGCCTGGAAGGGCTGAATTTGCCGAGACGGGATCTCCTGAACAGACAGAAATATTTTTTTGTCAACACGATTCAAACCACACGCGGGTGCCCGTTTGACTGCGAATTCTGCTCGGTAACTTCTTTTTATGGGAGAACCTATCGTGAGAGGCCCGTGGAGGAAGTCATCCGTGAAGTCAATCACGTGGGAGGAGGGGTTGTTTTTTTTGTGGACGACAATATCGTTGGAAAATCCTCCTACGCAAAGGCCCTGTTCAAGGCGCTTATACCCCTCAAAATAAAATGGTTCAGCCAGGCGTCCATCACTATCACGAAGGACAGGGAGTTGCTGAACCTGGCTAGGCAAAGTGGGTGTAGGGGCCTCTTTATAGGATTCGAATCACTGTCCCAGGGCGCGCTGAAGGCAATGGGAAAATCCGCCAATCGCGCGAGCGAATACAGGGAAGCTGTGAAAATACTCCATGAGCATGGTATCGGCGTCCAAGGTTCATTCATCTTCGGCACCGACCAAGACGATCAATCCGTGTTTTCTGATGTATTACGTTTCATAGAAAAAACCCGCATAGAAGCGGCCCTGTTTTCGATTCTTACTCCCTTTCCCGGGACACGAATCAGGGAGGTGCTGGCAAGGGAAAACAGGATACTCCATTCGAACTGGGAAAAGTACGACATGAATCACGTAGTGTTCAGACCGATGAAAATGACGCCGGAACAATTGCAGGAAGGTTTCAACTGGACTTATAGGAGATTGTACGGGTACAGGTCAATCATCAAAAGACTTTTCCCTTTCTCAAGAAACTGTCTTTTCTTTGGTATCCAGAATTACGGTTTCCGGAAGGGTTGGAAAAAGACGCTCGGTACCTTATCGTGAACAAGCGAATGTTCAAAAAACAGGTTCTTGCCGTACTTTTCGCCGCGTGTCTCTGTTTCCCTGTGTACAAGGTGTTCTCTTCGGAGAATGTGCTTAATGCCAAATCCAGGCTGGACTTTGTCCTGAAAAATATCAAGGAAAATGAGAAAAGCCTGAAGACTTTTACCGCGAAAATAATTCAGGAGAGGGAGTCGCCTTTGCTCAGGGATACACTGCGCTCGAAAGGGATGATCTATTTTGACCATGATGGAAAAATCCTCGTGAAGTTTACCAAGCCTTCCCGGATGCTCATCCTCCTGAAAGACAACACACTCATTGTCTATTATCCCGATCTGTCCAAAGTGATGAGGCGATACATAGGCGGAAATTTTATCGGGAAATACTTCGGGATCGGAGAGTCTGTGGATAGACTGTGCAAACAATACTCTATTCAGCTCATGGACAAGGGGGGCTCAGGCAGCTATCACCTGAAGCTGATACCCTGGGACAATAGTGTCAAAAAGCATATTGATTCGATCGAGGTCACAATCAATCCCCAAAACTGGCTTCCCGAGGAAATAGGCATTAAGGAATATAAAGGAAACCGAACCGTTTTGCACCTGAACTTTTTCTCCATCAACAAACCGCTGCCGGAAGGCATTTTTGCAATCAGTCTCCCGGAGGATTATGATAATCTCCACTAAAAAATCAGAATATTCCTGACGAGAACTTGGGCTATCGGTCCCGTTCCGGTGGGTCCAAATGCATCCGCCGGAAACGGGAGTTTCGAGATCCACCCTGCGACACTAATTTATAACCTGTTCGAAGCAAAGGAGGGATACTTATGAAAAGGCACATTTTTGCATTGTTTGTTTCGCTCTTGCTGCTCACTCCTGCCCTTGCGTCCGCTTCCGAGAAGCAGGACGCCCGCTCGCCGGGCAGAACAATGCCTCCGGCCGAAAAAGGCCCGGTATTGGTGGCGGATGCCTCTTCCGGCCAATCCGAACTTTATTCAAAGGCCAAGACCCTCTTCGAATCCAAGAAATATGACGAGACGATCCAGCTATTGTCAGGCCCTGCCTCTGCTGATCGATATGACTTTAAACTGAACATCCTGCTAGCCAAGGCCCAGTTGGAAAAATGCGCTATCCTGAAAGCGAATGGAGACGGATCTTATAAACAGCTCATTGAGCAGCCCTATAGCATAGGCCGGCGATTGTACAAACTTGACAAGACAAATCCGGAACCATATTACATCGTGGCCAGGAGCCTCCTCATTAACGAAAGATTGGGCAGAGCAGGAAAGACGATAAAAAAAGCCCTCTACTTTTCCCCGAACAATCCCGACTATCTGTTGGTCCTGGGAGATGTATGGAGCGCACTGCTGGGGAGATACAAGTCATTTTCAAAGGCAGAAGATGCCTATAAGAGGGCCATGAGTCTCAGAAAAAATGACCATGAATTCAAAGTCTTAATTGAGAAGAGACTGGAGGACCTGTCAAAACGAGAGAAGGCCCTGGAAGAATCAGGGAAATGGAACACGAAGTCTTAAGTGAGAAAAAATTGGAAGCCGAACCAAAACGAAGGAAGGTTTTGGAAGAAAAGGATGAACAGAAGTAGTATTATTTTCCTGTACCCCGGCCAAGGGTCCCAGCAGGTTGGTATGGGTCTTGACCTGTATCAGCGGTATGCCGAAGCCCGGGACATATTCCATGATGCTGATCGGTGCTTAGGTTTTTCCCTGAGCAGGCTTTGTTTTGATGGACCTACTGACGATCTCAACCACGATGTGAACGCACAATTGGCCGTATACACGTTAAGCTGCATTCTAACCCGCGTGCTGAAAAACGAAGGCGTCGTGCCGGACGTGGCGACGGGCTACAGCTCAGGCTTTTACGCCGCTGCGTATGCTGCGGACTGTTTTGATTTTGAAGACGGCCTTTTTCTTGTGAAAGAGGCCGGGGAAACCCTGCTGCACAGGCACCCTGCAATTGATGGAAGCATGGCGGTCATATTCGGATTATCGGTGCAGGAAGTGAAAGATATTTGCCTTCAATCGGGAGACGTGGACATCGCAATCACCAATACGCGGAGGCAAATCATTATCTCCGGGCTTAGGCCCGCGGTTGAAAAGGCTATGCAAATGGCAATTGCTCAGGACGCTCTGGATGCCTATCCCTTGCACACTGCCACCGCCTATCATTCAAGGTTTGTCAGGCAGTGTGGCGCTAGCCTCCTGGATAAGATCAGGAATATGCGCCTAAGGGATCCCGGAATTCCCCTGATTTCTTACGCCTCACTTCAACCCATACTCGGTAGGGAAAATCTCATAACTGTTATAGCCGCACAGTTAAGCCAGCCTGTTTTGTGGGTTGATCTGATCAGGACATTAGACAATTCGGCCGCCCTTTTTGTGGAAGTGGGCTATGGTGAAATCATTACTAGGACTATGCGATGGATAGACAGGAAAATCGAGATCCTTAACACAGCCACAAGAGTCAATCTTGAAAAAACCGTGGCGAAGTGCGGCAATTTGCAATAATGAAATCTCACAGTCATACTCCGCTGTACGATATTGAAATTATCAAGGAGATTCTTCCTCATCGCAGTCCCTTTCTCTTCGTGGACAGGGTGATGGAACTGGAAGCAGGGGAAAAGATTATCGCAGAGAAGGACCTGTCACCGGATGAATGGTATTTTGCTGCCCATTTTCCTGGAAAGCCTGTAATGCCGGGGGTACTTGTCTCAGAGGCATTGGCTCAGGCTAGCGGACTCCTCTTGGGCATCACATGGAAGAAGAGAGATGCATTGTCCGACGTGGGCGTAAACGAGGAGCTTTTCCTGGCAAATGTAAATATCAAATTTATTTCTCCTGTAAAACCCGATGCTGTCCTCCTTCTCGCTTCAATCTTGAAAAAGGAATACGGAGGGATGTTCCTCTTCGAGGTTGAAGCATATGTGGGAGACCGCAAGATTGCAGGAGGATCGTTGACTCTGTCCAAGGGGGATAACGCTTAAACGATGCTACGAGAGGACACGTGAGGAGGCTATTTAGGGCGTCAATTCACGACGAAGTGATCCCTTTTCCTTCATGAATCACCCTGGGAGCACCATAAAATCAATGGGTCAGCCATCAGTGGTTAACTCATTTTCGGTCTTGGTGGGTATAATGGCGGCTAGGTGAATTCAAGTTGTAATTGCACTATTTGCTGTATTGCAGTGTTTGCTGGTCTGGAGGTTGGGCCACGGAGAGTTCCTGTTTTTGAACGGATTATGTCTCAGCCCACTGTATCCTCCCGCGTAGATCCCAAGGCAAATTCCCGCTAAAGAGGCTGGGATTACATGCTGTATAGAGTCTCCCACCTAAGACCTGAGGAACCATCCCATTATCAGTCCCCACTGTCGTCCTCGTGGACAGAGGGACAATCCTTTAACAATTTAATCGACAAGAAAACTGCGCATGGCTCGTATAGTTCCAGCAAAACGTTGGAGATGAGTTTGGTCTGTGTCGAATTTTCAGTGACGCGGGCAGAATCACTCGCAAAAAAAAGCAATCGATCACGTGAAGGATACGCTGTAAAATTTAAAAAAAGCATACCCATTGAATTGCGCAAGATTCTGACAGGTAATCACAATGCATGAATTGTCATTCCCTGGTTCACAAATCAAGAGGGCACCTCCATAGTCCGCAGCGATCACAGGCCGCGGGGATTAGGGGGCCGAAAAATGCCGGTGACATACCAGATCGATCGTGAGGCAGGTTTTATTAAGGGGCAAAATTGCTCGGCCCAGGGCACCCTCTGAACCTCGTCTGGCGATGAGCCTCTCATAAGGGAGTTGCCGGGGGCCACTATTTCGGTATATTGAGTTTTGTTTGAGGGGGTCCCGGGTAGGTGGCGGCAGCGAAGACTTCTTTCTTTTCCGAGAGAGATTTTGGGAAAAGGACGGATTTATGGATAGGAGTTACGGTTTAGATGGCGCTATTGAGTGTACAGGATGTGAGCATCGGGTTCGGAGAGCAGCCCCTCCTCGAGAGGGCATCCATGCAGGTGGAGAAGGGAGAGAAGGTTTGCCTTCTGGGGCGTAACGGAGAGGGGAAAACGACCTTCCTGAGGCTGATAGGCGGCGAGATCGAGTCCGACAGCGGGATAATCTCCTTTGCGAAGGGGACAACCGTGGCTGGTCTCTCACAGGACCTCCCCCGGGGGATTGAGGGACTGGTGTTCGAGGTGGTGACTGACGGGCTCAACCGGCTTAGGCCGAAAGGACGCCAAACAGATCCGTTCAACGGGAGACCTGAAGCCGGATCCGATAACCGACTTGAGGCGGAAGAGGGGAGTCAGGTCCACCGGCAGGTCAAGAGAGTGCTGACGGGGCTCTCTCTCGACCCGAATGCCTATTTCGAGACCCTCTCCGTCGGCTTCAGGCGGAGGGTCCTCCTAGCCAGGGCGCTGGCGGCCGATCCTGACATCCTTCTTCTCGATGAGCCCACCAATCACCTCGACATCCATACTATCATCTGGATGGAGGCGTACCTGCAGAAATTCAGGGGGACCATCCTCTTCGTCACCCACGATAGGATGTTCCTTCAGGGACTCGCGACCCGGATCATCGAGCTTGATCGCGGACGAATCCGGAATTGGGCATGCGGCTACCGGGAATTCCTGGAGAGGAGAGAGGAATTCCTGGAAGTGGAAGAGGCACAGAGGAACCGGTTCACCAAGAAACTTGCAAAAGAAGAGGAGTGGATCAGAAAAGGCATCAAGGCGAGACGCACACGAAACGAGGGGAGGGTCCGAGCCCTCATGAAAATGCGGGAAGAGCAGCAGGCCTGGCGCGCGCAAACGGGGACCGCCAGGATCCGGATTCAGGAGGCGGGGCGCACAGGGAAGCTCGTGATCGAGGGAGAGGGTATCCATCACGGCTATGGCGGTATACGCTTGATCAGGAATTTTTCCGTCAAGATCGTGCGGGGCGCCAGGATCGGCATCATCGGCCCCAACGGCATCGGAAAGTCCACCCTCCTCAAGATCCTCTTGGGAGATGTGACGGCTGAAAAGGGCAAGGTCAGACGGGGGACCCATCTCGAGGTGGTCTATTTCGACCAACTCCGTGAGCAGCTCGATGAGGAAAAGACCGTTCAGGAAAACGTCGCCGAAGGGAAGGACTTCCTCGACATGGACGGCAGCCGGCGTCACGTGCTGGGCTACTTGAAGGACTTTCTCTTTTCTCCGGACCGGGCCCGAAGCCCGGTCCGTATCTTGTCGGGGGGAGAGCGGAATAGACTCCTTTTAGCCCGCCTTTTCTCACGCTCCTCCAACCTTCTCGTATTGGATGAGCCCACGAACGACCTCGACATGGAAACTCTCGAACTCTTGGAGGATCGCCTCATGGATTATTCAGGAACCGTTCTTCTTGTGAGTCACGACCGGGAATTCCTAAACAACGTGGTGACAAGTACCCTGGTGTTCGAGGGAGATGGCGTCATCAATGAATATGCAGGGGGATACGACGACTGGCTGACCCAGCGGCCCCAAACTGCCGGAGAACAGAAGGCCGACCGAAAGGACACAAACGGGAAGCCGGCTGCCGGGAAACAGCAGGAAAAAAAGACGCAGCCCCGAAAGCTCACCTTCAAGGAAAGAAATGAACTGGACGCACTTCCAGGGGCCATCGAAGGACTCGAACAGGAGCAGAAGTCTCTTTATACACAGATGGCTGATCCGGAACTTTACAGGGGAGGCGGAGAGGGGATCGGTCGGGCGCAGGCGAGGCTGGATGAACTGGGGAGGGAGCTTGAAGGGGCCTACGCCAGGTGGGAGGAGCTTGAAAGCATCAGAGAGGAGAATGGTGGCTCAAGCTCTGGGTCGGACCACGGCAAGTAAATGAATATAAAAAAGAGGATGACTTTGATTAATAGCCCTTAGCGCAGGGTTTTTGGCCCCGAAAATGCGCTTCTGAGGCCTCAAACGAACATTTATGGGAACATACTGTTTGAATTTCAATACGTTGGTTTGGTTCGATCGACCGGAGGAACGGAGCCGCCGAGCGCCGGAGCCCGGAGTGGAAAAGGTTGGGAAAGGGGGCACACATATTTTCACTCAAACGCTTAAAAAGAAACTCGGTCAGGGCCGGGATGATTGGGGAGCAAGCTGGAGAGAATTTTTTGTAAGTACCTGGGGAATGGAGCGATAAGCCGGTTCGCAGGGCCGGATGTTGCTTTCCCTTCTGACAGATATACGCACTGTCTTCCCGGTGGTTCAGATCCGTGGGCTCCACTGGAATCCTCTCATGACTTCCAATGACCAGGAATCCTCCTTTGGCTCGGCTGTCCCCCAAAAGGTGTCGGAAGGAAGGCATGCAGAAGCCTTCCCTCCTTGCTTTAGATCTGGATATGTGAGGTTACACTACGCTGAATCCTTTGGTCTTCTTCCGGGACAGCTTCGTCACCTACCGCTGCGGTCCCTTCTCTGAATTCGATCCCGCGTGCGATCCTGTGTGCGGGTCCTGGTTTGAGCGGCAGCGAGCATCAACGAACCATCCTGTCGAAGTGAGGAATATTGGCCGCTTCCATCCTTTTTCCGGTCACGGCTCCGCGTTCGGTCACGATCTGCAGCGAGCGTTGGGAGACTTTCTTGCTGAGCTGAGTAATATCGGCAGCTCCCATCTTTTTTCCGGTCCTGGGACCTGGTTCGATCCTGATCGCTGGCGAATGAGAAGCCGGTCATTAAGATCAGTGTCAGAATAGTTGCACAACCACATGTAAGTACCTTTTTCATAGCAAATCCTCCTGTAGAAATTTCTTGTTTACCCTTCCTTCCTCAATATCCATCTCTGTCGGCATATACAGGCGGTGTTTCGAAAAAGTCACAAGGAAATTTCCAATCCTGAAAACGAGAAGCGAATCTCTCAGGAAGGCGTTGCGGTCCGGATTCCGTTTTGTATTTAAATTTGACTCCGGCCATGATAAAAAGAGACTCTTGGCAAGAGCAGGGATGAAAGAAGCGGGGTGCGTGGCACGCTGCGCGGAAAGGAAGGGGAGAATTCTATAATCTATGAGATCCGTTAACTCCATCTTTTCAGGCCTCTTCTTGTCCCTGGTTCTCGTTGCCTGCGCTTCCTCCCCGGAGTTTGAGAAACAGGCGGGCTCTAACAAGCCGCGCATCTTCAAGTATACGGATGATCGCGCAAGGCAGGTGGACCTGGTGGGTGCGTTTAACGGCTGGAAGATAGGGGCAACACCGCTTGCAACCGACGGCCACGGCAGCTGGACTGTGGGACTCGAACTGCCCAAGGGTGTTTACCATTATATGTTCGTGATCGACGGAACGCACTGGATCACAGATCCGAATGCCGCGCGAAGGGTCCCGGATGGTTTCGGTCGAATGAACTCAGTGATAATCGTTGAGTGATTGTAACTTTTCTTGCCGATGCCGGTATATGGTATAGGGGCTTGTTTGACCGCTGTCCGCCGAAACGGTCGGTAGCAGTAAGGGAAAACGATCAAAGGACGAGTTCTTAGGATTTTGCCGGCGAAAGTGAATGAAATTTACGACCGACTCTTTGATAGTGGAAGAGGTTTTGTCCGGAAACAAAGAAGCTTACGGGCGCTTGGTGGATCGGTACAAAAGACCCCTCTACAACCTGGCATTCCGCATGACGTCAAGCGTCGAAGATGCCCGGGACCTCTCTCAAGAAGCCTTTGTTCGAGCTTATACGAAGCTGCACAAGTACCGTCCGGACAAAAGCCTTTTCACCTGGCTTTACACCATATGTCTCAACCTGACCCGGAATCACCTCGCAAAGAGACGAGAGGTCGGTTCTGAGGATCCCGACCGTTCCGCCGCCGCCCGGGGCATGAGGGATGGAAACTGCGATCCCTTGCCGGACGACCTGCTGATTGAGAAGGAGGAGACAAAATGGCTCGAGAGGGCTCTTCAAGTGATCCCTGTCGAACTGCGTGAAGCGGTGGTGCTCAGATACATGCAGGATCTTCCCTTCGAAGAGGTGGCGATGATTTCGGGCGTCAGCACCAGTGCGGCGAAGATGCGGGTTTACAGAGGCCTTGAGAGATTGAGAGAGCTGAGGGCTCGCGAGGAGCAAACCGATGGGTTATGATTGGACTGACCAGGATGCCGTCATCGAAGCGGTTGAAGGAGGACTGCGAGAGACGGGCAGAGGAAAGGCCGGGGTGGAGGGGATGGACTCGGCTGAAGAGGAGCGTCGGTTGGGCGACTTGAGACGAATTGCCGATCTTGCCCGGAAAGCGCCCGACCGTGAAGTGCCGTCGAACTTCACCGCCGGTGTGATGGAACGCATCGGCCGGGGTGACCGCTCCTGGCGGGCGGCTTTTTGGGTCTTTCTTTCCCGTCCTCGGCATATCAGGGTGAATCTGCTGCATCTCCTTTCAGGGACCGGGGCACTCGCCTTTCTGATCCTCTTTCTGGTTACAGGGGTTGATCGCCCTATTCTCAAGAATACCGCTTCGCTCCAAGAGACGAAGAAGGAATATGTGGTCCGGTTCTCCTACTTTGACCCTGAAGCCCGTCACGTATATGTCTCAGGTTCTTTCAATAACTGGCGAAAAGATCAGTCTCCCCTGGTTGATCCCTCAGGCCGCGGTCTCTGGATCGGCGCCGTCGTGATGAAACCGGGAAGCTATGAATATATGTTTGTCGTGGATGGGCGATGGGTGACGGATGAATACGCCCTGCGCCACAAGGAAGATGGATTCGGACGGAAAAATGCTGTGTTGACCCTCGGAATCGATGATGAAAAAGCGATCAAAAAAAGTTCCCTTTTGCATGGCTCTGGTCTTCTTGCTTCTCTTCGCGGGAAAAGCGTTTGGGGAAGATGATTGGTCCCGCGTCTATCGGGAAAATCAGGCCGCTTATCCGAAAGACGCCGACTTGAAAGAGGCGCTGACGCAAGCGGAAGGCGCGGGGACGCCCGCAGAGGAGGTGTCGATCATCCTCGCCCGATCGGCGTCGGCATCGGTTTCCGCTCAGGATTTTGGTGCCTTCATCGGTCATCTTACTACCGCCCGTAGGGCAGGGCTTCCATCTAATCCCTTTGCAGAAAAGATATTGGAGGGACTGGCGAAGAACGTGCCTCCCCATCTTATCCTGTCCGCCTTGGACAGCCAACTGGAGGTCTATGGCGAGGCAAAAGCCATTGTCGGTGCCACATCAGGTGGAGGGCTTGGAGAGGAAGCTCTCGATTCGGTCGTCTTGGCGATACAACGAGGCGTGTCGCCAAAGGCCTTGAGAGAGCTGTACCATGACGTTTCTCCGGGAGCGGAGGTGATTTTTCACTCTGCCCAGGCCATGGCCGACCTGAAAGATTTGGGTTTTTCGGACTATCAAGGACGGCGCATGGTGGAGGCCGCCGTCAATGCGGGATATTTTACCCACGAGGAACCCCTGTTCACGGCTGTGATCTCCAAGGCCCAAAAGTCTGGATTATCGAACCATGATCTCGCCGATAAGCTGGAAGCCGGGCTTCGTCAAGGTTATCCCTTGTCCAAGGTCTTTCAGCCTTCAAACGGATCTCCCTCCTTACGGAAAAGGAACACGGGGATAGGGCCCGGCACAAGTGGCGGGATGCCCTCCGGCCGCATAGGGGGAACTGCGTCTCCCGGGAGGAGGGGGGGCGGACGAAGATAACCGACAGGAAATCCGCTTGAAGTAGGTAGCGGGAAGCTCTTTAACAATTTGGTGCCTCTTTCGGGAATGGTGGAAATCCCACGCCTTGCAGTCGAGGGTTGTTCAGTTCACAAGAAAATTGTGCATGGCTCGTATAGCTTCGACGAGAATCTCTCTCCTTGACTGGGGCTTCCTCCATTCGGATGCAACCTACGATGTGGCGCATGTCTATTCCTCACAGCCGCGGCGTCTTGCGCTCGATCCTGGTCGACTGCGTGCGGACGACTGGGTTACGCGAGGCCTATGTCGAAATGATCTGCACGCGCGGGTTTCCAAAGCCGGGATCACGCGACCCGCGGACCTGCACAAATCGGGTTTTCGCCTTCGCAATTCCGTTTGTCCGGATCGCTCTTTATCAGGAAGATTACCTTTCCCGTGAAACGGGTCCTTTGGAAAAAGATGAGAATCCACACCCTTTGAAGAGACGAAAAGGGAGGAAGACAAGCTCGGCCCGGCCCTTTTGCCGTGCCGGTCACGATTGAGTCCTTCGCCGCTGGAGCCGTTTGCGCTCGACGGCGTGTGCGACAAGTCGTGAAGTGGCAGTCTTTCAACGCTTTGAGCCGGGTCTCAAGCCCCTCTTCAACGTTTCAGATGGGCGGAACTTGATTCATCGAATACATCCTTTCCGGCTCTAAAATACATTCCTCGGCCTATTCATCTTCGAGAACAATTGTGACCTTCCTATATAATGAATTGTTGGAATAACCAGCTGATCTCCAGGTTCGAATAGGGAAGAGCTTTACCCGGATAGCCCCATATCACGGAGAGAGACGCCCGGCTCATGCGTGCAACCTTTGATAAACGTCTCGCGAAAATAATGTGCTCCAAGAGATATTCGCAAGGGGACGGGATGGAGGAAAGGGAGTGGCGGTATGGCAAAACAGGAAAATGACCAACAGCAACAAGGCAAGCAGTTGTCGGAATCGTTGAAGGATCTGTCGGTAGACGAAACCTTGAAACGGCTCGGGACATCCACCGACGGTCTGTCCGCAGAAGAGGCAAAGAAGCGACTTGAACAGTATGGGTATAATGAACTCGAGGAGAAGCGAGAAAGCCCGATCATGCTTTTCCTCTCCTACTTTCGAGGCACCATTCCATACATGATCATGGCTGCCGCACTTATTTCAGGGATACTGCACCACATTCCCACCCTCCTGATTATCCTTGTCCTCCTCTTCCTCAATGCGATCATAGGGTTTCGAGAAGAGCATCAGGCGGGCAATGCCATAGAAGCCTTAAAGCAAAGACTGGCGGTTAAGACGAATGTGAGACGGCAGGGCAAATGGATGAGTATAGAAGCCCGGGAACTGGTTCCCGGCGACGTGATTCGACTCCGCATAGGCAGTATAATACCGGCTGATGCCAACCTCCTGGAAGGAGATGCCGTTAAGGTCGACCAGTCGGCTTTGACCGGAGAATCCATGCCGGTCGAGCACAAGACAGGGGATACCGTATATTCCGGCTCCATCTTAAAGCAGGGTGAGATCGACGCCGTGGTGTTGACGACCGGAATCAATACCTACTATGGAAAAACCGCCCAGCTTGTGGAGTCGGCCAAGACCAAAAGCCATCTGCAGATAGCCATCATGAAAATGGCCGATTACCTGCTCTTCACGTCAGTCGTGCTTGGCATCGTCATCGTCATATTCGAATACATGCGGACCAATCAGATACTGGACGTGCTGCAGTTTGTATTGGTACTGATCGTGGCAGCGGTGCCGGTAGCCATGCCGGCTGTCCTCTCGGTCACTATGGCCCTAGGGGCCGGCAAATTGGCAGAGGAACGGGCGGTCGTGACCAAACTGTCCTCCGTCGAAGAGATGGCGGGAGTCGACATCCTGTGCTCGGACAAGACGGGCACCCTGACCCAGGGCCGGTTGTCTCCGGGAGACCCGTTTACTGTTGAGGGGGCGAGCGCCGAAGACGTCATCCTCTGCGCCGCCCTGGCCTCGCGCGAAGAGGACCAGGACGCGATCGACCTTGCCGTGCTCAGTGGGATCAAGAACAAAGAGAAACTCGAGTCTTACGTTATAGGACATTTTCTGCCCTTCGACCCTGTTCATAAACGAACCGAGGCCTCGGTCAAGAGTCCCGATGGACATGAGTTCAAGACGACCAAAGGAGCCCCGCAGGTGATTTTGGCGCTCGATCCGGATGCTTCCAAAATAGAGGACCGGGTGAACGAGGTGATAGAGGACTTTGCTTCCCGAGGTTTTCGTTCTCTTGGAGTGGCCCGAAGCGAAAAAAATGACCAGTGGCAGTTTATAGGGATAATCCCTCTTTATGATCCGCTCCGGGAAGATACCAAGTCCACTATAGAGGCAGCACAAGAACTGGGACTCAGGGTCAAGATGGTTACCGGCGACCAGATGGCCATTGCCAAAGAGATCGCACGTCAGCTCGATCTGGGCAAAAACATCGTAGACGCCGCGATTTTCGGAGAAACCAAACACTACGAGGGCAGTCAGCTCGTTGAGGCCATCGAACAGGCCGATGGTTTTGCCCAGGTCTTTCCCGAGCATAAGTACTATATCGTCGATGTGCTTCAGCAGCGCGGGCACATCGTGGGCATGACGGGTGATGGCGTCAATGATGCGCCTGCATTGAAAAAGGCCGATGCCGGCATTGCCGTCTCCGGGGCGACGGATGCCGCCAGGTCTGCAGCGAGCATCGCCCTGCTGGACCCGGGACTTTCGGTGATTATCCACGCGGTAAGAGAAAGCCGAAGGATATTTGAGCGCATGCTGAGCTATGCCGTGTATCGGATTTCAGAGACAATGGCCCTGTTGGGATTCATTACGATCGTTACCGTGGTATTCAAATTCTATCCGGTAACTCCGATCATGATAGTCCTCCTGGCGATTCTGAATGACGGCTCCATCCTTTCCATAGCCTATGACAATACACGATCGGCCTCCGAACCGTTAAGATGGAAGATGAGTTTTGTGATGGGACTGGCGGGGGCCCTGGGCGGATATGCCATCATACGCTCGCTCGGCATCTACGCCATCTGTATTCATCTCCTGGGAATGGATGTGGGCACGGTCAAGACCATGATCTACCTTAATCTGTCCGTCGGCGGTATATTAACCCTTTATGCCGCCCGGACCCGAGGTCCCTTCTGGACGGTCGTGCCGGCCAAAACCCTTCTCATCGTGACTTTCGGTGCGCAGGGTGTGGCCACGATACTGGCCGTTTTCGGCCTGCTTATGGAGCCCATCGGCTGGGCCAATGCCGGCATCGTTTGGGGCTATTGCCTGGTATTGTTCCTGTTGCAGGATCGGGTGAAGCTTGCTGCGCGCAGGATCTTCAGTGAAGAGCATTCCGGCTATTTCGGGCGGCATGCCAGGTGATGAAATAGCAGAAAAAGGCAATTGATCACGTGAAAGATAAGTTGTAAGATTTCAAGACAGCGTACCCGCGAGTTACGCAAAATACGAATTCTCTGATATAATGCCTACCATTAAAATAACCTGATCATCGGAGTGTAACACATGAAAGAATTTAAAATAATTGTCGAAAAACATCCAGATACATACGTTGCTTATCCCCTTGGATTGAAAGGGGTGGTCGTGGGACAGGGCGATTCCTATGAATCCGCATTGGAGAATGTGAAATCAGCCATCAAATTCCATATCGAAACTTTCGGCCTTGATGAAATCGATTCCGATCCGCCTATTATCGAGGCATTCATCGCCGAGGCCCGGGTGGCCGTCTAATGGCGAAATTTCCAGCACATGCCCCCCTCAGGAATGTCATAAGCACTTTGAAGCAGCTTGGGTTTCGGCTGGTCCGGGAAGGGGACCAAATCGCGATGCTGAGCGAAAATCCCGATGGCACCCGCACACCAATCACGATTCCAAATCACCCGGTCCTTAAGAAATCGACATTACGAATGATTCTTACTCAGTCCAAAGTGTCAAAAGATGACTTCTTAAAGATCTATTTTTCCTGATCGCGTATAACGCTTTGAAAAAACGATGTGATTTGGAGTTGGACCGCGTTACGCGGAGAACTTGGTCTAAAGAACTGAACTGTTTAGGCGAGAACTGCTCTCAGTAAAACGAGCATAGCACCCAGCTGCGCCTTGTGCTTGAGAGAAACGATGGAGATGGAGGAGTGCTGCAGGCAAATAGGAGCGAGTCAGCGCAGGCTTCCTAAATCCGGCGGTATCGTAAAGATGCGGCCTGCGGAGCGCATTGTCAGGCAGTGACGGCAAAACGCTGCCGGCCTTCCACCAGGAACAGTCGCGCCGTCTCAGCGGTTTTGTAATGAAGCTCATCCCAGCCTTCTTCCGAGTAGTCGGCCACATGAGGGGTGATAACCAGTCTTCCGGCCAGCCAGGGGGCGTCCTGGCGCCAGGCCGTGAGCAGGGGATGTTCCTGCGGCGGTTCACTCGGGAGAACATCCATGGCCGCCGAAGCAAGCCGCCCGCTTTTCAAGGCAGCTTCCAGGCAATCGAGGTCGGCCAGGATACCGCCTCTGGCTGTGTTGACGAGCGATGCTCCCGGTTTCATGCGGGCCAGAAAATCGGCGTTGACCAGCCCTCTGGTCCCTTTGGTCAGCGGACAATGAATACTGATGATGTCGGACGCCTCCAGGAGATCATCAAGAGACTCGACCTGGCAGCAGCCGTCGGGCGGCAGGCCGTCCGCCTGCCATGAGGGGTCGAAAAACACTATGCGGCAGCCGAACGCGCGCATTCTTTCCATAACGGCCGTTCCGATCCTGCCGGCGCCGATGATGCCGAGCGTTCGGGTCGAAGTTCGTCGAAGGCGCGGGAGGGTTTGTTGCCAGCGGTCGGTATAGCCGCGGCAATCCCGGTCGTAGGCAGCAACCTTGCGCTGGAGCGATAGGATCATCGCACAGGCGGTGTCCGCGACTTCGGTCGTTCCGCAACCGGGAGTATTGGAGAACCGGATACCCTTGTCCATAAGTGCCGGGACGTCGACGACATCGTGGCCGGCCCCATAGCGCACGACGATTTTGCAGTTGTCCAGAATCGCGGCCGTGTCACGGTCGATATGATGATGCCAAATCAGCAGCGCATCGCATTCACGCCATTGCAGCCGGGCGGCGGGAGAAGATTTCCAGTCTGGAAGAAAGCGGAATCCGGCTTCCGGAAAGGCCCGTTCTTCCGCTTCAATGGGTGGTGTGAGAAAATCCGTGATGCCGACAATGTATTTTTTTCCGTTCGAGGTGGCCGCCGTCATGATGCCTGCTTTCCTTTACCCTGAAGGTCCCGGGCCGTCGTTTTGAATAACCCTCCTGAAAGGCTGTAAAGGGATAGCGGTAATGGACCGGATTGTCAAATCAATTTGTGGAAAAGGGGGACCACCGCCCAAACCCGGTCTAACCGTGTGCATCGAGCCCGCAGGCTTCTCCCGGCTCGCCCGCGACCGATGCGCACCAGCGAAGAGAGGAAAACAATGGCAAAAATATTCAGACTGAACGATATATCGATGGAGAAGAATAAATCCAGGATTCCGGAATTCTCCTGGAAATCGAGTCCGCCGTTAGCGGACATGTCCAATTCGAAATATCTGCATTTTGACATTCGCTCATTGCCTCCCGGAAAGTTCTCATATCCATATCACTTCCATAGGAATGCAGAGGAATTATTTGTTATTTTCGAAGGAGAGGCAACCTTGCGGTCCCCTGAAGGGTTCGATAAGCTTTCAAAAGGAGATGTCATTTTTTTTAAAGAAGGTCCTTCCGGCACTCATCAGCTTTATAACCATGGCAAATTGGACTGCATCTACCTGGACATAAGGACCCGGGCGAATATTGATGTCTGCGAATATCCTGATTCCAAGAAAATCAATATCCTGCCGGCACTTGATATATTTAAGGAATCCTCGAGAGTCCGCTATTACACTGACGAGGAGAGCGTTAGAGAGAATTGGCCTAAAGAAATACTGGGAGAATGACCGCAACGTCGCAAGCGACGGAATATTTAACCCGATATAAGAATAAAAGCCGTGAGGAGATGAGAGCTGCCGAATTTTGAGGACGGAATACATCAGAGAGGAGAAAGTCTGCCATGATTCAGGTCAAAGATTACAACCACGTGGGTATCGTCGTCAGGGATCTCAAAAAAACCAAATGGTTCTACGGTGACGTCCTGGGTTTACAGACGATAGAACGGCCGCCTTTTGATTTCCCTGGACATTGGTACCAGGTCGGAAAAGCCACCCAGCTGCATCTCATGGTGATGGAAGAAGAAATTCCTGTGACCATGCGTCACATCGCCTTGGAGGTGGAAAATTTCCAAGACACGGTGAAGTCTCTGGAAGCCGATGGAATCGAGATTGTCGAGGGGCCGGGAAAGAGATTCGACGGGTCCGACTTCCTTTTTTGCCGGGACCCGGACGGCAACCTGGTCGAGATTACGAAACACTGATTATCGATAAGCCAGCAAAAATTCAGCACCGGCCTGTTGGGCTTCAAGTAGGAGATCTCGATGGAAAAGATGGACTACAAAAAGCAGCTTAAGCACCTCTATGGACCCTCTGCCAGGAAAGTTCAGATCGTAGAGGTGCCGGAAATGAACTTCCTCATGGTTGACGGCGAGGGAGACCCAAACAGCGCACAATCATTCAGTGATGCGATCGAGGCCCTGTATGCGGTATCCTACACGCTGAAGTTCACGGTCAAAAAAGGAGAAATGGGTGTCGACTATGGCGTATTGCCGCTCGAAGCCCTCTGGTGGTCCGACGACATGTCCGCATTCAGTACAGGGAACAAGGATGTCTGGAAATGGACATTGATGATTATGCAACCGGAGTTCATCACATTGGAAATGGTCAAAGAAGTAACGGAAGAAGTGAGAAGAAAGAAGAAGATTGATTCCCTGCCTTTGTTAAGGTTCGAACCTTTCAAGGATGGAAAGGCTGCGCAAATGATGCACATTGGTCCTTTTTCAGAAGAGGGGCCGACAATCGAGAAGGTGCATTTGTTCATAGAACAGAATGGCAGTCTCAGGGTTGGTAAGCACCACGAAATATACTTAAGTGATATCAGACGGGCAGCACCGGAAAAGTGGAAAACAATTGTCAGACAACCCATGTCATGATGACAGGGAGATTGACAAAAACAAACCCGACGATAATTGCTCCCTGCGGCTTAGATTGCCGCCTATGTCGAGCCCATGCGAGAGATAGAAAGGCGTGCACCGTTTGATGAATTTGGGTGATCCGGGAGGATAAAAGATCAGCACCTATATTTTAATGAAGGTATTGGAATCAGCCCCGGACAGATACGACGCGGGGATTCGCATCCTTACATTTGGAAGATTAGATAAGTCTTATGATCGCTTGGCATCTCACATCAAGAGCGGGCACAAGGCACTTGATATTGGCTGCGGAACCGGTGCATTGACGCTAAGGGCCGCTCAGAAGGGTGCAAACGTAAAGGGAATTGATGTCAACCTCCGGATGCTGGAGATTGCACAAAAGCGAGCGCATGAGATGCATGTTACACAAAACGTGGAGTTTTGTGAAATGGGTGTTGCCGAACTTGATGCGGAAGAATCGGAAAATTATGACATCGTGATGAGCGGCCTCTGTTTTTCTGAGCTAACCGGGTATGAAGTAATATATACCCTGAACGAAATCAAAAGAATATTAAAACCAGGTGGAATCCTGCTTATCGCGGATGAAGTGAGGCCCGGCACACTTTCAAAAAGGATGTTCAATCGGCTGATACGGCTTCCTCTCGGAATAATTACCTATATTCTTACGCAGACCGTTACACATGCGGTAGAGAATCTGCCTGAAATGACCGAAAAGGCAGGCTTCCTGATAGAATCCGTCAGACTAAATAGAATGGGAAATTTTATCGAGTTAATCGGTACAAAGCCTGGGGAATAAGGGAATGAACCGGTTCAATTATGTAGCAGTGAATATTATCGAAACATTGCTGAGAGTGATACCGATCCCCTGCAAGGTAGGCATGCTGACAATCGGAAGGCCCGACAGGGGTTCGCCGGTCTTTTTGACGTGCAATTATCACCTCACAGTAAGAAGAGTAAAAAGAGCTCTAAAAGGAATTGATTGTTATCTTTTGGTGGCAAATAGCAACGGGCATAATGTCTGGTGTGGGGCGACGGGCGGTCATTTCACAAATCACGATGTCATTTCAGTGCTTAGGACCACCGGGATCGAGAGACTTGTGGATCACAGAAAAGTGATCCTCCCCCAGCTTGCGGCTACTGGTATTGAAGCTGAACATATACGAAAGAGGACGGGATGGAAGGTCATCTGGGGGCCGGTCTATGCAAAAGATATTCAGGCGTTTGTTGAAAACACCTTCCAGAAAACGGTTAAGATGCGGGGAGTGACATTCCCGTTGGCGTCGCGAATAGAAATGGCCATCATGTGGGCATTCCCGTTTTCAATTATCGCTTCCCTGATAACGATTTGCGTTTGGCCTGAGGTGCTTCTGCCCCTAAACGGTTTTATCTGGGCTCTGCCGTTCCTCATTTTTGTGTTTTTCCCTCTTTACGTCAGGCGGCTTAATCCAAAGAAAAAAGGAGTAGGTTTCAGCAGGTACACCGTTGTTTTCGATTTCGGGCGTACCCCCTTGATATTGTGGGGACTTTCCATGTCCTTCCTGCTTGGTTTCAGCGCCATCACAAATTCCTTTACGTGGCCATTGATCCTTCGATGGGGCTTCATTTTCCTCGTCATTATTCTTATCGTCAGCCTGGACCTGATGGGGAGCACTCCCATATATAAAAGCGGTCTCCATGGAGACAGATTCTTAAAGATTGTGCTTGATGAACGAAAGTGCCGGGCCGCCGGTTTCTGCGAGCAGGTTTGTCCGAGGAACTGTTATGAAGTGGGTGGAAGCCGGCATATAGCAACGATGCCGGGAGCGGAGAAATGTGTTCAATGCGGAGCTTGCATCGTTCAATGCCCTTTCGATGCGTTATATTTTATCGGTCCCGACGGTGAGATATTGCCTCCGGCAACGGTGAGGAGATTCAAATTGAACCTTTTAGGAAAACGGCTTAAGGCGGCCGAGAAGAATGCAGGATTGTCTCTTTGAAACGCGGCCGGCGGAACCCTCTTAAGGTTCCGGGCTCTGGCCATCATACAAGGGCGCGTTGAAACTCGATCATTTATCAGATGAGGAAATCTTCCGTAAGACCTCGAAGATGAGTCGGGTACCGAAGCGCAGATTCTCAATGGAAATACGCTCGTCGATACCGTGAAAGCGCGCCAGTTCGCCCGGATCTATGATCGCGGGAAATAGACCATAGCTATTGATGCCCTTGCGGCGGAAAAAGCATGAATCGGTTGTACCGGGTGTCATCATCGGGACGGTGCCGCTCCCGGGCACCAGTTCCTGCAAAACACCCGAAAGGGTCTGGAAGAATTCCGATTTCACTTCTGAGACACTCGTCTCCTCGGGGAATTGAACGACTTCAGTCTCAACTCGCTCGTCGCCGATAAGCTTTGTCAGGCTTTCCAGAAAAGGTTTGGGAGCACGATCGGGCAAAAGACGGATATCCAGGGTGGCTTCGGCACGCTCAGGGATGACGTTTTCCTTGTTGCCCGCATGCAGGATGGTAATGCTGAGGGTATCTTTCATCATCGCTGCAATGGCCGGATCAGAGGTCAGGGTAGGCTTCAACAACCTGAAGACAAGGGGATTCTGCACATGCTTGAGGAAGAAGGATTTCGGAAAAGGCAGCATGCCGCCAATTTTCTCGAACATCATCCTCGTTACCGGGTTGATCTCATATTTTGTATTAAGCGCCAATACCCGATTCAGAGAGCGAAGCAGAATATCGGCGGCGTTGTCGCCATGCGGTAGGCCGCTGTGCCCCGGCTCCCCATGGGCGATGAGTTTGAGCCAAAGGGCTTTCTTTTCAGTGACAGCCACGGTAAAGACGGGGGAGGGACCGAAGAGATCCCGCAACCCGAAGCCGCCCTCGTCCCAGACATATTCGGCTTCGATCTCGGGCCGGTGATGTGCGAGCATCCACTGCGTGCCGTAGTTGCCGCCTTTTTCCTCATCTGCGGCAGCGAAGAAGATAATGTCACGAGTTCGATCGGGGCAATGCTTCTTTAAGAGGTCAAGTGCAAGCAACTGCATGATGCCCATGCCCTTCATGTCTATCGCACCGCGCCCCCAGACATAACCATCGCGTATTTCTCCGCCGAAAGGATCGCAGGTCCACCGCTGTGGGTCTGCTTTGATGACATCCATATGGTTGTAGAGGAGAATCGGGTTCTTACTGCCGTCACCTGACAGACGTGCCACAAGGTTAACCCGGTTAGCCGCGGACTCGTAGATTTTGGGCTCCAGCCCGCGCTCACGGAGCCCGAAGGCTAAGAATTCCGCTGCTTCGCGTTCATCGCCGGGTGGATTGAGCGACCTGATTTTCAGGTAACGGCTCAGCAATTGGGCAGCTTCATCCGCAACACCATTCCAGTCGATCATTTGAGCTGCACTCCTAACCCGGGTTTGTCTGACGGCACAGCCTGGAAGGTCTCTAGGTCCACCTGGTAGCCAATGGCCGGGTCATTCTTGATGAACAATGGGCCGATCAGTTCGCAGGCAATGATGCTGTGCTTGGCGGTCAAGAAATGAAGCCCGGCAGCGCTGCCGATGGAACTCTCTCCCATTGAGCCCAGAATGCACGGCAGTCCGGCAGCCTCCGCCACAGCAAGCACCTTCGTCGCCTGATACAGGCCGCCGCATTTCATCAGTTTGATATTAATCAGGTTGGCGGCTTGCAGGCAGGCAATTTTTACGGCATCCGCGGGGGTATGGCAGCTCTCATCGGCCATGATAGGGATGTCCACCGCGGTCGTCACGGCGGCCAGACCGGCCATGTCGCCGGCAGCAACAGGCTGTTCGATCCATTCGATGTTGAATCGGCGCAGCTTCTGGATGGTTTGAATCGATGTTCCGGCATCCATCCAGCCCTGATTGATGTCGAGGCGGAATTTAATGGAACCGCCGACAGCGTTTTGAATGCTCTTGAGCCGTAACAGATCCGTGTCCGGGTCGGAACCAAGTTTGATTTTCAGGATATCTGCGCCCATGTCCACAAATTTGCGGCTCATGGCCGCCATCGTCAGGGGGTCATTCATGGGGATAACGGGATACAGCCTTATGCCGGTGCGGGATTTTCCACCCAACAGTTGATACGCGGGAACGTTCAGCGCTTGACCCATAAGGTCGTAAAGCGCCATGTCAATAGCGGCAATGGCAGCAGGGTAGGCGGGAATAGTCTCGCAGCATGCGGCAATGATATGTTCGATATCAAACGGGTCATTCCCGACCAGTAGGGAGGCAGCCTGCTGGAGCGCAGCAAGGACTGAAGCCTGGGTTTCACCGGTGACCTCCGGGTCGGGCGAGGCTTCCCCCAGACCCAGCAGGCCGTCATCCGTGTGGACTTTCAGCAGGGCATAGTCCAGTTCCGGATAACTGCCGTAGGCGACCGTCAGGGCAGCCTCAAGTTCCAGATTGAGCGGTTCGGTTTCAATGGAAGTAATCCACATCTATCCCTCCTTCGTGATTCTTTTTCTCAGGCGAAAGATGGTAAACACAACCGGCAGGGCCAGCAGGTGTATGGTAGCGAACGTGGCGAACATGGGGCGGAATCCTATTGCGTCCACCAGGCTGCCCGCCAGCGGCTGCCCGACTCCGATGCCGATATTGCCGACCGCCATGATGAAGGCGAACATGAAGGCTGCAATGCGTGGATCCGAGAAGTCCATGCCCATGGCAAAGTAGACGGTTTCATAATAACCAAAGGCTAGACCGAACAGGAATACGATCCCCCACATCAGCCCGGGGGAGGGGGCGAGCGCCAGGAAATACGTCACCCCGGATGTCATCAGCAGGGCCGCCAGGACGCTGGTGCGTTCTCCGATTTTCTTCATCAACGGCCCGCCCACCAGGCCGCCAAAAACCGTGCCGATGCCAAAGACAGAGGTATAAAGGCCGACGGTGCCCAGGGAAATGCCCAGCCCTTCTTTCAGGAAGGCCCCGACCATGCCCTGAGCACTGTACAGGGCCAGCGGGTAAATCACACCAAGCACCAGGAAAAACAGGAAAGATTTGTCTTTGAAAGCCCCGAAGGCGGCTTTGGAAAATTGCATCTCAGAAGAGCGTTCTTTTTTCTCTTCAACAAAGAAGGCCAGCACGATGGTCAGGACGCCGAAAATGGCAATCATATAGAAAATCAGCGGCCATTGACCCCGCCCTGAAAACAGGCCCATCAGGGCGGCCGTCACAACCGCGCTGAACGCTCGTCCGCCGACCATGATGCCCTGTACCAGTCCCCGGTCTTTTTCAGGGGTGGTGTCGATCGAAAGTCCGTCTGTAGTCGTGTCGTAGGTGGACATCCCCAAGGAAGCCGATATTATCAGGATTAGATAGATGCTGAATTGACTGTGAGGGTTCACCAGAGGAACAAGGGAAAAAGCAAGAGTCTGCAATCCAAGGCCCAGCACGATGTAAGGCTTGCGATGTCCCATTTTGAACAGGTTGACCCTGTCACTGAGAAGGCCGATGAAGACCTTGAGAACAAAAGGAATGAGCGTAATCCCACCGATAACACCGATAAGCGAGAAGGAAAGTTCAAACGTGCGCAGGTAGAGCACGTTAAAGGCTGAAAAATAGGTCAGAACGGCGCCTTCCACAAAATAGACAGCGGCAAAGAGGACTAAACGAAGCAATCGTTTCTTCGAGTCAGGCACGGGGAACCTTCCTTTCAATCATGGATTTGATGCGATTTCAGCAATTCCAACCCAACCGGGCGGGTCAGACCCAACCAGATCAATGCCATTCGCCACGAGAGGGCAGCAAAATCCGCCGGAATAAACTGGACATTGACAGTCGTGCATCCGTGGATCTATTGCCCCAAGACAGGCCGAGCATCTATCATTCAGTCGACTCCTGAACTCCGAGATAGGCAAGATAGGCTCTGGTCAGTTCGGCGATCAGTTCTTCATTGTCATAAGGGACGTCTTCCCGCAACGGTTCCCAGAGCAGGACTTCACGCATCGTAAAAAACATCTGCTGAAACCCCAGGCGGATTGCCAGGCCCGGGTCGGGATGTGAAATCTCGTCCTGATGCGAGAGCAGGGTATCCTGCAAGAGCGGAAACAACTCGTTCCAGGCCCTTTGCTCGCGCTTCTTAAAATGGAAATCATCATAAAGACGTGCTTTCAGGTTTAATGAACGTAAAACCCCCCTGTCTTTGCTGTAAGTCTGCACCATGAGCCGGGTTGCACTTCTGATAATGTAGGAAATGGGTTTTCCAGCCCAATTGGACGGCGCCAGCAAGAATTCAATTTCTTCTTCGAATTCCTTAAAAAATCGCTCGTCAAGCGCCTGCAAAAGTGCCTCTTTGTCCTTAAATCGGCCATAAAAGGCGCCCACAGACGTATTGGCCTTTTGCACCACTTCCGCAATGGTGAGTTTTTCAAAAGTCTTTGTTTCGAGAATTTGGGCAGCGGCATCCAAGATCTGGCTCATGGTCTCGCGGCTGCGGGCCTGCCGGGGTTGTCGGACAAGAAAGGGGGCCGAGGGCATATAAATTTCCTTAATACAGAATTAGAATTTCGATTCTAATATTATGACGCATAAATTTCGAGGTCAAGCGGCAATTTTGAGGAGACTCGCTCGTTCCCGGAATTTATTTGTGGATGGGCACCACCTGTGAAAGGGGAGGCATATTTAAGTCTCCCGACGGGGAGGATACAGGAGGAGACAGGGACATGAGCTCCACTTACGCGTCCATTAAATAGTATACCAGCATTTTTGCCAGATTCTTGAGGTCTGCTATCATGGCAAACTCATCCGGTTGATGAAATGTTGCAAGGGTCTCCATGCTGAACGGACCCGTGCCAGCCACATCCGTATTGCCGGTGATCCCGGTGACGAAACCCAGGTCCGTCGATCCCTGGAGCCCGCCAACGACTATATCATCATCTTTATACCCATGGACAGTTTGCAGAGCCCTGCACATACGCCTGGCGCACGGCCCGTTAACATCAATCTTCGCAGGTGCGTAGCAGTGCACTATGTCTATTTCCCACCCAAGCGCTTTGGTGCGTTTTTTCCCACACTCAATTGCTTCTCTCAGCTCGGCCTCAACATCCTCAAACCGTTCTTCCGGGATATAACGCCGATCGATGACGAGAGTACACTCTCCAGGGATGACGTTTGCTTTTTCGCCACCCCGGATAATATCCAGATTAAGGCTCGGACGTATATTCTTCTGCTCCACCCCCGGACCGGGCAGGACCGGCATGCTGCTCTTCCGTTGCTCTACAGTCTCTTTCAGTTTCAGGAGTTCATCCATGACAGGGACCATGGCTTCCACCGCGTTTACTCCCAGGTAGTTCATGCCCGAGTGGGAGGCTCTTCCAATCGATTTTATGGTAATCTCAACGTTGCCAACCGACCCCTGCAGCCTTACGGGAGCCTGCATTCCGGCTTCGAGCCACACAAGCTCTCCCCTGAAATATCCCTGTTCCGCCAGATAACGTGAACCCGGATACACGCCCAGTTCTTCGTCCGAGCACATCA
>CAZONI010000023.1:0-45345 GCA_964581175.1 uncultured Desulfobacteraceae bacterium | reverse complement strand
GGGTCACACTACCGATTTCACTGAAGAAATAAAGACTATGGAGATTGACAATCAGACAGTGGAAGAAGCAAAGGCAGGGGAGCTCGTGGGTATCAAAGTGAAAGATCGCGTCCGGGAGAATGATAAGGTTTTCAAGGTCACTGACTAATCCTGGATCCTCTTCAGAACCATGGGTATGAGTCCCCGGATAAAGGTCTCCCGGTCAAAAGCATTCAATGAGCAAAACTGTGTATAGCCCGGATGTGCGGGACTAAGGTCGGGAATTTTTGCCTGAAGACCCGGCGCCACCTCTTCAAACCGGGTGATGAATTCGACGATACTCAACCCCTGCCCCGGGTAGTGATCGATCCAACCCAGGCGCCTCATACATTCGAATCGTATCCGATCCAGCAGGAAAAGGTACCGATCAATCACCGCCATCTTGCTTTTCGCGCTGATCTCATTAAATTCAAATCCGGACCCGAGGGACTCGAGATGCATTATCAGGTCGTAAAGGTAAAAAGTCCCTTTATCCTTTCCCTGCGCCAGGTAGGAAAGGGTTCGTTGAGAAATATCGGACAACTTGGTATGCAGCCCAAAGTTCTCTCCAAACTGGCTTACCCAGTTTCGGTAGCCCTTTTTCGCCGCAATAGCCAGGCGGCCTTTTTCTAAATCAACGACCCTGGACATTGATCCCGGTCGGCCCATCAGCCTCTCTCAATGACACAAAAAACCCCATGGACGAGCACCTACCACCCCATGGGGCATCACCTGACCTGCATTCCTGAACAGCTTCTTCTTGTAAGTTCAACGGCCCCTCAGCCCAGACACGCCTGCACAAATCCGTAGAACAGCGGGGCCGGATTCTCCATCCGCGATTTCAATTCCGGATGAGCCTGTGTGCCCACGAAAAATCTCTGATCGGGCAGTTCGATAAATTCTACCAGCCGTCCGTCCGCGGATGATCCAGAGAAGATCATTCCCTTCTCCTCAATGGTCTTATGATACTCCGGATTGACCTCATACCGGTGCCGGTGCCGCTCAGAAACGGTCTCGGCGCCGTAGAGCCTCCGCACCACTGTCCCTTCTTTCAGGACAGCGGGATAAGCTCCCAACCGCATGGTCCCTCCTTTTTCGGTGACGTCTTTCTGCTCGGGAAGCACATCGATTACCGGATGAGCCGTGTTCGGATCAATTTCAGTCGAATTTGCCCCTTCTAGACCGCACACGTTTCTTGCGAACTCGATAACGGCAAGCTGGAGGCCGAGGCAGAGGCCGAGGAAAGGAATATTTCTCTCCCTGGCCGCCCGAATGATCTCGATCTTCCCTTCTGTGCCGCGAGACCCGAAGCCCCCCGGCACAATCACGCCGTCCACCTCATCCATGAATGAGGTATCCTGAAGATCGGTAGTCTCAACCCACTTCACATCAATCTTGCACCCCAGATGTGCCGAGCAGTGATTAAAAGATTCGATGATGGAGGCATAAGAATCTTCCAGCTTGGTGTACTTCCCGCACATGGCCACCTGAATGGATCGCTTTGGATTCCTGAGATTGTGTATCAATTCTTTCCATTTTCTCAAATCCGGCGGGCTGTAAATATTGAGTTTCTTGTGCACGATTTCAGGGAGTCGTTCCTGTTCAAAAATGACCGGAATCTCGTATATATCCTCCACATCAAGGCCGGTGATGACCGCTTCGGGTTCCACATCACAAAAGGAGGAAATTTTCCCCCTTATCTCTTTCGTGAGAAATTCAGGGCATCTCCCGATAATGATGTCCGGGAAGATACCCCTCTGTTTCAGGAGGTTGACGCTCTGCTGCGTGGGTTTTGATTTCTGTTCGTTGACCCCGTAAGGGATAGGCACATAAGTGAGATGGACATAGAGGATGTTGTCTTTGCCCACATCCTCCTTCATCTGACGCATGGATTCCAGGAAGAGTTCATTCTCGATGTCCCCGACGGTTCCCCCGATTTCAACAATCAGGAGATCAGCCCCTTCTTCCCGGCCCACATCAAAAATGTGATTCTTTATGACATCGGTGACGTGGGGAATGTACTGCACGGTCTTGCCCAGGTAATCGCCTCGGCGTTCTTTTTTTCTGACCATGTCGAACACCTTGCCCATGGTCAGGTTCCATTTTGATTTGCAGGTGACACCGAGGAAACGTTCATAGTGTCCGAAGTCCATGTCTACTTCGCCACCGTCATCCAGGACAAAGACTTCCCCGTGCTCGAAGGGGTTCATGGTCCCTGGATCCACGTTCAAATACCCGTCGCATTTTATAGGAATAATCTTCAGCCTGGACGAGAGCAGATGGCCAATGGAAGCAGCGGCGATCCCCTTTCCGAGCCCGGAAAGCACCCCGCCCGTCACAATTATGTACTTGGTTGGCATTTCACTTTTCTCCGCGGTAAAAGGGCCCGTATCCACCAAGCCGATTCGGGTCTCCTCGATTTCCGGATAGACGCCGGTAATGAAATTATCTGCATTTGTGTGGTTAGTCAAGGGCTAATATCATAATCCGTCACAGGGAAAATAATACCATATACATTGCCATGTTACATGAACGGCACAATATATTGTTATTAGCGCTTGACATCCTGCCTCAAAACAGCTATGAAAAAATATCTATCGGCCGTTCAGAGGACGCAGCTGGGTCCGGGTTTAATAACCCCGAGGAACACTGCAACCTTGTAGGCGTGCTGCATAGGGAACCTGCTGGAGTCGTTTCTGGAGATATAGAGATAAAGGAGGAATTTGGGAACGTGGAACCCCGAAAGATTCTCATTGTCGATGATGAGCCTGCCTTGTCCGCCTTGCTCTGTGAAGCGCTTGAAATAGAAGGCCCCTATAGAGTCGACAGGGCCTGCAACGGCCTGGAGGGAGTCGAAAAGTATAAGGAATTTTCTCCCGACCTGGTTATCATGGACATGAATATGCCGGTCATGAACGGGTATGATTCCAGCCGCACAATCAAATCGTACGATCGGGAGGCGCGGATCCTCGTGCTCACCGGAAATCCCTCGGACATACGGGCGAAAAAGACCATCAAAGAGGGATTCGCGCTCGCCCTTCTTGAAAAACCCATGAGGATACATGAACTGGCCCGCATTGTGAGCAGTAGCCTGCCCAAGCCCTCATAACACAGAATGAATCGAGGCTTTCTTTCTGCCATGAGCCCGATCTTTGCCATTGTGGGACGTCCGAACGTGGGGAAATCCACCCTTTTCAACAGGCTTTCCAGGTCAAGGGATGCCTTGGTGGACAATACTCCCGGGGTCACCAGAGACCGTCTTTACGCGACCATTATCCACGACGCCATTCCCTTCACACTCGTAGATACGGGAGGCTTTGAAGACCTGGGCCAGGATCCCCTGCTGGGGTTGGTCCGGGAACAGGTCCTGAGGGCGGTTGAGGAAGCGGATGGGATTATTTTTATGGTTGACGGCCGACAGGGAGTAATGCCCGGCGACGAAGAAATGGCAGATGTCCTGCGCCGGGTGGAGAAAAAGGTCTGTCTCGCGGTCAATAAAATAGACGGTCCGGAACATGAACACCTGGCCATGGATTTTTACGGGCTGGGTATCGAGCCTGTCCTTCCCATATCTGCCGCGCATGGCTACGGAGTAAGGTCCCTGCTGGCCGAAGTAATTGCTCAAATTCCCGAGACACCAGCCGAACCGGAAGATGAAGAGCGAGTCAGGGTATCGGTCCTGGGGAGGCCGAACGCAGGCAAATCCTCCCTTATCAACCGCATACTCGGCCATGACCGTCTTGTAGTGAGTGCTCTTCCCGGTACGACCAGGGATTCGGTTGATACCCCGTTCACCTGGCGAGGGAAGAAATACCTACTGATCGATACAGCGGGAATCAGGAGAAAATCAAGGGTCAGGAAGAAAATTGAGAAATTTTCTGTCATAAAGGCCCTCAGAAGCCTGGATCGTTGTCATATCGCAACGATACTGCTCGATGCAGAACGTGAAATATCAGAGCAGGATGCCCGTATCTGCGGGTATGCGCTGGACAAGGGGAAGGGCATTGTGCTGGCTGTGAACAAATGGGATATCGTAAAGAGGGATCAGCGCAAGCGCAAGTTTCTGGAAAGCGAAATGGAACGTCGATTGAAATTTGTTTCTTTTGCCCCCGTGATACGCCTTTCAGCGCTCACCGGCGAAGGGGTCATGCGTCTTTTTGAGAAGGTGGACCTTGTCTATACAGACTATTCCCGCCGGATCAGGACCGCCGAGGTCAACAAATCCATGGCGGAAATGATTCAGAAGCACCCCCCGCCAAGAATCGGGAAAGGATTTCTGAAGTTTTTCTATGCTACCCAGAGCAACGCCAGGCCTCCAACCTTCGTGGTCTTCGTGAACAGGCCGGACATGGTCCATTTTTCCTATGAGCGTTTCCTGACAAACCAGCTTCGAGATCATTTCGGTCTTGCCCATACCCCTATCAGGCTGGTATTTCGAAAAAAATAAATATGAAATCCGGATGTGCCGACGATAAGAAATATCCCTACGCATGGAGAATCAGAAGTATTTCTGATTCTTAAAAATCATCTCAACCCGGCGGTTCTCGGCCCGGCCGGTCTCGGTACCATTCGCAGCTACAGGGCGTGAAGCACCGTATCCCGCAAGCGCGATACTCTGGAAAGGCAGCTTTTCTTCCCGCACGAAATAATTCATCACAGCGAAAGCGCGAGCCAATGAGAGGGCCCTGTTGGAGGAGTAGAGTTCCGTGTGTATGGGGACGTTATCCGTGAAGCCGTCGATATAGATCCGGTAGTTCGTAATGCGCATGAATCGGGCAATTCTTGCGAGAACGGGTCTTGCCTTTTCTTTTATTCGAGCGCTCCCCGAGTTGAACAGGAGCTCCTGACCAAAAACAAGTTTGAAACCGCCTTCCACGTTCTGAAAGACCAGTGACCCGGTCGCTCCCTTGAACAGGTCTCTGGGTATATCAGAGGTTATGTCCACCTTCTCATTCCTGAACTTGTCTTTCCTGACCACCAGCGAATCCTTCAAGGTCTCAGGCAGCTCTTCGATCAAGGTTTCCATCGGACGGGAAATTTCCCCGTACTCCTTGAAGGCAAGTATGCCGCAACTGGCGGTAAAGTTGTGAAACATGCTTTTCATTTTCAATTTATTCATGGAGGACATGGATAGGAGGAGGACAAAGAAGGTGAGGAGCAGGGTTGACAAGTCTGAAAAGGTCACCATCCAGGCGGCAGTTTGATTCTCTTCTTCATTCCCCTTGTTTTTCCTGTTATTCCCCATCTTTTTCGCCCCTCAAGTTGAACAGGAATCCTTTGAAATCCAGAAGGATATTTCTGTTTTCAGGTCTTTTTCGGAGGTGGAACGGGATCCTCGCTCGGTAATTGCAGATAATTTCCACCTGGTTGTCCCGGGCTTTTTGGCCAGGCTCAACCTCATTTTTTCCCTTTCGGTAACCGAATCCATGCGCGACCATCTTTCTCATGGGAATCCGAGCCTCATTCGTGAAAAAACCGTACACGGCCATGGCACGTTCCACCGAGAGATACATGGCACGCTTCATGGGATCGGGACCAAAAATCACCTCCGTCTCATCGGCAAAACCCCTCAATTCGATAAGGCCCGGCACTTCTTTGAGGACATTCCCCACTTCTCTCAGAAACTTCCCGCTCTCAGGTTTTATCTTTGTGGAATCCCGCTCAAAGAGAACTCTTTTCGACAGTGTGATGATGATCCTTTCCTTTTCCCGCCTGACTTGCACCTCGGCATCCAGACCGTTTTTGAATGCCACATTCTCCAACTGGCTAAAATCCGCGTTCTCTTTCACCATTGGAGCTGATCCGAGCGTCACATTCACGCCATCTTCCTTCCCGAGTACGGACTGAGCCCCGGGTTTGAATCCAAAGGCTCCGATCAGGGAATTCAGGGCCTCTCGTTTTCTGTTTTCATCTATGGTGGAAATGCTGATGAGGAGCACAAAAAAGGTGAGGAGCAGGGTCATCAAGTCCGTATAGGTAGTCATCCATGCATTGGTATTGTATGTTTCTTCCGCCTGCTTTCGTTTGCCCATATTCGAGATTCCCGATCCCCGGCAGGTTGTGACAAAATGGTGGCGCTCCGTGTCAACTATCGAGACACTTTCTCCTGTCGGACGCCTTGGTATCATTTTCTGACCGTGAAATGAGCAATATCCATGCCAGGGCCAACGGATACTGCCGGACGTTTCGCTCCGTCCAAATCCACCATCTAATTTTCGCATCATGAGTTTCACCGGATGATTTGGTGAAATTCCTGGCCACCAGCAAGGTTTCAGATGTAAGGCGCCGGGGAGCGAGCGAAGGCAACGCGGCTTGAGCTGTGCGAAATCCCGTCTTGGCGGGAAGATGATGCCTTGCTGGTGGATCAGGGTCCGTTTACTGTCTTGACAGAAGTCACGCGATTTGTTTCATTGAGTTACGCCCTGTGCCCTGTTGCCGCTCCCGTGAAACCGCAAAGGAGAAAACATGAACATCAAGATAAGAGTCGGAGGAGTTGAACTGAATGCGGTCCTCAATGATACTCCCACCGCGAAACAAGTAGCCCGGACTCTCCCCCTGAACTCCCGGTTCAACACCTGGGGCGATGAAATCTATTTCTCCATCCCGGTGGAAGCCGAGTTGGAAGCAGACGCCAGGGAGGAGGTCCAGATGGGGGATCTCGGGTACTGGCCTGCGGGAAGCGCATTCTGTATTTTTTTCGGCCCCACACCCGTGAGCAAGGAAGGCAAGATCGTCCCTGCGAGTGCCGTCAACATTATCGGAAAGATCACGGATGATGCCGTCCGGCTGAAAACGGTCAGGGGGGAATCCAAAGTGGAGATCACATCCGGACCCGAGTAATTCAAAGAGGATGCCATGGACCTTCCCGATATCATCTACAGCAAATCCAATGCAATCGCCTCCATCAGCCTTAACAGGCCCGATACGAGAAACGCCTTTACCTACCCCATGGTGGAAAGCCTTTCCACTGCATTTCATGATGCCCAATCCGATGATCACGTCAAGGTGATTGTCCTGAGCGGCCAGGGAGATGCTTTTTGCTCCGGGGGAAATATCAAGGATATGGCCGACGGCAAGCTCGCCTCTTGGGACATGAAGCGTTTTCTCAGGGACCACGTTCAACGACTCCCCCTGCTCATGCGGAATGTGGACAAGCCCATTCTTGCCGCCATAGACGGTCCGGCGCATGGAGGAGGCTTTGATCTGGCCATGACGTGTGACCTGCGGATTGCAAGTGAAAGGGCGACATTTTGTGCCAATTACGTTAAGATAGGACTTGCCCCGGGAAATGGAAGCGCCTATTTCCTGACCAGATGTATCGGGACCGCCCGGGCCCTGGATATTCTTCTCACGGGCCGCCTCGTAAACATGAAAGAAGCAATGGATCTCGGCCTGGTGCAGGCTGTTGTACCCTCGGCCCGGTTTCTTCAGGATGCGTTTGAATATGCCGGCCGGATGACAAAATGGTCGGTTGAGTCGTTGAAAGCCGTCAAGCGGGCTGTGTACCATGGACTGCATTCGGATCTCCAGGGTCACCTTGACTACATGTCTTCACAGCTGGCACTTCTGTCCCAGACCCCGGAGCACCGGAAAGCAGTGGAAGATTTCGCCCATAGGAAAGATCCGAAGGCCTCTTGACGGAATGGCCGCCGCATACTTTTGATTCATCAACTTCTCCCATCCATAGTCAAAAATTGATTTAAGCGCATACGGGACGGGATAAGGCTTCTTTCCTTCGATTCCGTACCCCAGCTGTAATTTGTACGTGTCCGAGAGTACATTTCATCCAGATGGACAAAAATTTTGTATACATTTCCATGGACATTTGCTAATGTGACAAAAAAAGATACAGGTGGAGATATTGCGAGCTTTTTCCATCCTTCTGACTGTTCTTCTTTCACCTTCTAGTCGGGGCAGGGTTGTCTATGCGTAAGACGATTGCGGAATCCTCTACTCCCATTGATCGACTGAAGGAGATCTCTAATTGGGTCTCATCGGTCCTGGACCTGGATCACCTCCTGGAACTCATCATCGACAGTGCCACACGCATGATGAAGGCCAAAGCGAGTTCTCTCCTCCTCCTGGACCCGAAGACCAGGAAACTCTATTTCAAGGTAACGACCGGCGAAAAAAAGGAAGAGGTCCGAAAGTATGAAATCGATATGGGGCAGGGAATCGCCGGATATGTTGCAGAGAAAGGCGAGCCTTTACTGATCCCCGATGTAACGAAAGACCCAAGATGGTACAAGGTGATAAGCGAGTCAACGGGTTTTGAAACCAAATCCATTGCCTGCGTCCCCATGGAAATGGATGGCGAAGTCATCGGGGTTGTTGAAATCATAGATAAAGAAGACGGAAGCCCCATCCGGGAGGAAGACATGAACACTCTCACTGTCTTCGCGCAGCTCGCTTCCCTCGCCATCAGCAACGCCAGAAAGTTTGACCAGTTCAAGAAGGAAAACCGTGATCTAAAGGAAGAACTGGAAAACAAGTATCAAATCATCGGAGATTGTCCTGCTTTTCAAAAGGTATTGTCAGATGGGTTCAAAGTGGCCAACTCCAAGACCACCACCCTCCTTGTTGGAGAAAGCGGTACAGGGAAAGAGCTGCTTGCCCGGCTCATTCACCGCGCAGGTTCCAGGAAAGACAAACCAATGATCATCCTCAATTGCGCTGCCCTCCCGGAAACACTGCTGGAAGCTGAACTCTTCGGATATGAAAAAGGAGCGTTTACCGGTGCGTTGACCCGAAATCCGGGAAAGTTTGAACTGGCTGACGAAGGGACAATATTACTGGATGAAATTGGAGAAATGACGCCGGGGATGCAGGCGAAACTTCTGCGGGTACTCCAGGAAGGCGTGTTTTACCGTGTGGGTGGCAGCAAACCGATATCCGTGGATGTGCGGGTCATCTCCGCCACGAATAGAAACATTGTCGAAGAGGTATCAGAAGGGCGTTTTCGAGAAGATCTATACTATCGCCTCAACGTGGTGAGGATCAATATTCCGCCGCTCCGGGAAAGGAGAGCGGATATCCCGCTTCTGGCACACTATTTCCTCGAGGAATTCAGCCTGCAAAAGGGCTCCAGGGGAATGAAAATTTCTGACCAGGCCATGAAAAAAATACTCGAGTACGACTGGCCGGGAAATGTCAGGGAGCTCCGTAATGCCCTGGAGCGCGCAGTCGTTATGGGGAACGGCCGGGAGGTAGTGCCCGAGGATCTTCCCATTACCGGCATCAAGACTGCTCCCTCGGGATTGGAATTCGGCCTAACCCTGAAGGAAGCCCTGGACCATTTCAAGAAAGAGTTTGTGGCCTTGAACCTCCAGAACACGGGAGGAAACAGGAGCAAAGCGGCAAAAATAATGGGCATCCAGCGGACCTATTTGTCCAGACTGATTTCAAAATACACTATCATCGGAATCTAGTTCCCGGCCATTTTCCGATGGAAAACTGGTTCACCTGCCGGGTATATCTGCCGCATGCAGGTTCCCACTCATTTCATACAATAGTTCCATTTGGATCTATCCAGGCAGTGCCCATTCATAATCAAATTTTGGGCACGAGCGAGTTTCCAAACCGGATGTCCGTTGACTGAACTCCCGAACCGTCTGCGCTCAGCTCCGGCCATTCTCTGCTTGCTGAGCCCTATGGCCGGATCCTTTGACCTATACGACGCAAGAATATCCCGTTGCCAGGATTTCCGGCAGGTAGCAATTCTTGGAGTTAGGGTGCATGGGATTCATTTTCGATAGAAAAAGTGCGGAAGCGTACGAGAGGTGGTACCGGTCCAGACAAGGGCAGGAACTCGACCGTTCCCTGGGGACGATGCTGTCCTGTTCCCTCCAGCCGAAGTGTGGAGACCGTGTTCTGGATATCGGCTGTGGCTCGGGGAATCATCTCCTGCTTCTCAGCAGGCTCGGCCTCGATGTCAGCGGTGTAGATGCTTCCTCCCATATGATCCGAAGAGCCAAAGAGAGGCTCGGCGCCCGGTGCACCCTGAAACTCGGGACCGCGGAAGACCTGCCCTTTGATGATAACGAGTTTGATTATGCGGTTCTGATCCATACCCTGGAATTCCTTGATGACCCGCTTCCGGCCATCCGGGAAGCCGGGCGTGTCGCAAAGCAGAAGATTCTGGTGGGGGTCATGAACACCCTTTCCTGTGAAGGTGTTAAGAAAAAGATCCAGGGTCTTTTCAGAGACTCCCTGTTTCGTCACGCTCGATTCTTTAATCTCTGGGAAATGAAATCTTTTCTGAAAATGGCACTTGGCCCTGTCCCTCTCTCATGGAGCAGCATTCCTTCGATTGCAGGTCATCCTGCCGACGTACATTCCGGACAAACGAGACTTATCGCGGGAAAGTCTCTCCCCTTTGCATTTTTCCTCTGTCTCACGGCAAGGCTGTTGTATACTTCAAGAACTCAAAATATGCCCCTGAAAACCCGTTTAAAGGACGCACGCCACAGCGTGATAGGTGCCAAAGCGTTTCAGGACCTGGAACCCCTCAAAGGAGTAAATGACAATGAAAGAGGCTTATCTCTATGAGAAACAAGAGCATGATCGCGTTCGTTGTTTTCTCTGCAGTCATCGTTGCGTGATCAAGGACGGTGAGAAGGGCATCTGCGGCGTCAGGGAAAATCAGGGAGGAACACTTGGGAGTCTCGTCTATGAACGAGTCATCGCGGCCCACACAGATCCTATTGAAAAGAAACCCCTCTTCCATTTTCTTCCTGGATCCCGGTCCTACTCCATTGCCACCGTAGGATGTAATTTCAGGTGTCTTTTCTGCCAAAATGCGGATATTTCTCAAATGCCCGCGGATCACCGTCGCATCTTCGGCGAAGAGATGTCCCCTGAGATGATTGTGCGCGAGGCGATTCGCAGCGGCGCGGAAACAATCGCCTACACCTACACTGAGCCCACCATTTACTTTGAACTTGCCCTTGACACCGCCAGGCTAGCGGTGAAAGAGGGGCTTCGAAACATATTTGTTTCAAACGGATATATGAGCAGAGAATGTCTTGAGGAAATTCATCCCGATCTGCATGGGGCCAACATCGATCTCAAGGCCTTCAGTGACCGGTTTTACAAAAAACAGTGCGGCGCCAGGCTGGATCCCGTGCTCAATACCCTCGCCACCCTGAAGGAACTGGGCGTCTGGTTGGAAGTGACCACCCTGTTGATCCCCGGCCTGAATGATTCGGAAGAGGAACTCAGGATGCTCTCGCGATACCTGGCTGACCTCGATCCCGATATCCCCTGGCACATCAGCAGATTTCATCCGACGTATAAACTCCTGGACGCTCCCTCTACTCCGGCGGAGACAATCAGCCGTGCCCGTGATCTGGGCTATGAAGCAGGGTTAAGGTATGTCTATTCCGGAAATCTCCCGGGTGATGAAGGAGAAAAGACCTTCTGCCACCATTGTGGAGAACTGCTTCTCGACCGCTTCGGCTTTACTGTACGCAAAAACAAGATACGGGATCATCGATGTCCCAAATGTGGAGAAAGCATCCCGGGAGTCTGGGAGTAAACCATTGCTTTTTTCCACTTCTCCTGCTACGTTCTCTCTCCAGGGAGGGCTCCACCCGGGTTCTTCCTCGCATGAATCCCCGTTGGCCTTTTTGACCTTCTTCCATCCGACGGGGATTCATAAGATCGTGTGTCTTCCGATCCGGCCCGACTTCCAAAATCCATCGGCAGCGAGCCCCCAAGTAATGGGTTGAACGAGGAGTTTCCTATGAAAGAAGAACGAGAACTCGTCCTGAAAGCGACGAAAGAAATTGTGGTGAAATTTGTTGAAGTTGGCAGACTGTCGGTCAGTTCATTCGCGGAAACGTGGCAGCAGATATACGACACGATTCAAGGATCTCTGGATAGCGCTTCGAAGTCAAAAAACGATGCCGATCAATAGTGGACTTCCACAAGGAACAGACCATGGGCAGGGGCCTTGGGCCCCGCCATGCGTCTGTCTCCGGATTCCAGGACAGCACTGAATCGTGCCGGCGTGATTTTCCCCAACCCCACCTCAACCAGCGTGCCGACCAGATTTCGTACCATGTGTCTGAGAAAGCCGTCCGCTTCCATGACTATCCTGAGCGGTCCTGTATTTTCTTCGATGAGTTCAGCCCGATAAACGGTCCTGACGGGATCCCTGTTTCCGCTCCCTGAAGACCTGAAAGCCGAAAAATCATGCCGGCCGAGGATGGATCGAAGACACAGGCATACCTCACCGGTCTCCAACTTCTTCCGGATATGCCAGACATATCTGCGCTGGAAGATATTCGGCTCGACAGCGTTCAGGATGCGGTATTCGTAGGTCTTGCGTTTAGCGCTGTACCTGGCGTGGAAATCCCCTGGAACATACCCGCACTCTCTCACAAAGACGTCGTCGGGGAGCAGTGAGTTCAGGCCTCTTTCAATCAGGCTGGGTTCAAGGTCGGAATGGGTTGTAAAATGGGCAACCTGTCCGAGGGCGTGCACTCCGGCATCCGTTCGACCCGAGGCGAAAAGCCTGACCGGTTCTCCAAGCATCTTTTCCAGTCTTTCCTCGAAAACCGCCTGGAGGGTTAAGGCATTTTTCTGCCTTTGCCAACCATGGTATGCCTCCCCGTCATAGGCGATAACCAGTCTTATTCTCTTCTCCCTCACCGGATTACCTCATCCGACATGCGGCACGCCCTTTCCTGGGTCTTCATGGACGCAAATAAAAATGGGAGCCCGTTTGAGCTCCCAAATTATTTTCCTGTGACAGAAGAGAGGTCACTAGAGACACCGGATGCAATCGAAGCAGTCCATCCGCTTGAAGCAATGCCTAGCGTTTTGAATATTGGAACCGCGCCCGGGCACCCGGCTGCCCATACTTTTTTCTTTCTTTCATCCTGGAATCTCTCGTCAGAAAACCCGCCTTTTTTAGAGGTTCGCGGAGTTCCTGATTAAAAGACACCAAAGCTTTGCTGATCCCGTGCCTGATGGCTCCGGCCTGTCCCGAAATGCCCCCGCCCTTTACGTTTATAAGGATGGCGAATTTGTCCACCATGTCGGTTCTCTTCAGGGGTTCTTCCACAAGGATTCGATCGGCTTCGCGGGAAAGATATTCCTGTGCGGGTTTCTTGTTGATGACCATCGTTCCATTTCCGGGACGCATCCATACCCGGGCGACCGACGTTTTCCGCTTTCCAGTAGCATAGAAAATTTCTTGAGCCATCTAGATCTCCAACCTCTCTGGTTTTTGGGCCTGATGAGGGTGCTCAGGACCCGCATAAATCTTGAGTTTCTTCAGCTGACGTCGACCAAGACTATTTTTCGGCAACATTCCTTTCACTGCGAACCGAAGTATATTCTCCGGATTCTTTTCCCGCAGTTTTCCGGCCGAAATCCTTTTCAGGCCGCCGAGGTATCCACTGTACCGGTAATACATCTTACTCGCCCATTTCCTGCCGGTCAGAGAGACTTTATCCGCGTTGACCACCACCACAAAGTCCCCCGTATCCGCATGGGGGGTAAAAATAGCTTTATGCTTTCCCCTCAGCCGCATGGCAATCTGAGTGGCCAGCCTGCCCACGACCTTGTCCTCAGCGTCAACAAGGTACCATTTCTTCTGGACTTCCTTTTCTTTTGCCACAAATGTCTTCATAATCATCGTCCCATCAGTTAAATTGGAAATACTTTTTTTAAAAAATTTTTCCGGGTATGTCAAGAGATATCTCAAAAAAAGCTGTTGACAACAAGCCCGATTCTTGTTACGTACTAAATTCCTGTCTCTTGGCGCCCGTAGCTCAGTTGGATAGAGCGCCGGGCTTCGAACCCGTAGGCCGCAGGTTCGAGTCCTGCCGGGCGCGCCATATACTTCATACATCCTGTGGGCCTGTAGCTCAGCTGGCAGAGCAGTTGACTCTTAATCAATTGGCCGAAGGTTCGAGCCCTTCCAGGCCCACCAACAAAATCAAGGGCTTACAGCACATTGCAGTAAGCCCTTTTCTATTCATACATGATGGAGAGCGCAGTGCCTGAACGTGCAGGATTTCTTTGTTTTCTGGTGCCGAAGGCGGGACTTGAACCCGCACGGGCGTGGCCCACTACCCCCTCAAGATAGCGTGTCTACCAAATTCCACCACTTCGGCACAAAGCACATCTCCTATTTCGTTTCCATCCATAAATGGCTATTTTTCACAATCTCTGCGTCAATCTACGGGATCATTTGTGCGACGTACTAACGTACGTCTCCGCGTAATCCCTTGATTTTCTTGATCTTGTAAAAAATGTCTCATTTCTGGATTGGAAACCCGCTCGCGCCCAAATTCTATTCGTGGATGGGCACTATTTCTTCTCCTGTTGGGCCGGAGGCGCTGCCGGGGCGCTGGTTTGAGCCGCCGGGGCCTTCGTCTGATTCACGTCCCGCATGATGGAAGACGTCCTCGCCTTTCCTGAGAGAATCGTGAGCCCCAGGGATGTCAGCATAAATACGATTGCGACGATTGTCGTTACCTTGGTCAGGAACGACATGGCGCCCGTGCTTCCAAATACCGCCTGGCTGGAACCTCCGAAAGCGGCACCCATGTCTGCTCCCTTTCCCTTTTGCAAGAGCACTATCAAAATCAGCGTTACACAAACAAGAGAATGTATCAGAATAAGAATGAGTTTCATTCATTGACCTCGTTTCAACCCTTGATCCGTCATAAAATCTCTACAAAATGATAGCTGCCAGGCTGTTTCGGCGGAGCGCTTACATTATTACATAAACTTTTAGTCTATTGGGAAGTCCAATTTTTTTCAACAAAAATCTGAATCATCCATCTCCGGTCGTGCTGTACTGGATGATTTTGATGAATTGATCCGCATGCAGACTCGCGCCGCCCACGAGAACTCCATCAATATCAGGCATGGACATGAGTTCCGAGATATTCGTCGGCTTCACGCTTCCGCCGTAAAGGATCCTTACCTCTCCTGCTGACACAGCGCCAAACGTCTTCTCGACCCAGCTCCTGACAAACGCGTGAACCTCCTGAGCCTGTTCCGGAGTTGCGGTTTTGCCGGTTCCAATCGCCCATATAGGTTCGTAAGCCAGAACCGTGGAAACCGGCATCAGTTCGTCCGCTTGAAAATTCAGGAGGGACGCGTTCAACTGCTCTTCTATCACCGAAAAAGTCCGTTCTCTTTCCCTGTCTTCCAGACTTTCTCCCATGCATACGATAGGTATCAGGCCTAGAAGCACCGCCGACTTCACTTTGAGATCGACGATCTCGCTGGTTTCCCCGAACAGCGTCCTTCTTTCCGAGTGGCCCAGGATCACATGTGTACAGCCCACCTGTTGAAGCATCCGCCCGGAGATCTCACCGGTGAAGGCGCCCTTCATCTCCCAGTGCATGTTCTGCCCGGCCAGGAAAATCTTCCTGCCTTCTGCGGCCTCTCGCACTGCCGGCAGGCTCGTGAAGGGAGGTGCAACCAGAACGTCCCTGTCCGTCGCATCATTTAGACCGGCACAGATGCTCTGAACCAGGCGAACGGCATCTCCGATATCCAGATTCATCTTCCAGTTCCCTGCTATGAGGGGTCTCCTGTCTCCCATTTCGACTCTCCTCTATATGCCGGTTCTTATGAATCCCCGAGACGCGTGATCAACTCACATGGATGCCATGTGCAGGGCAAGGTCAACCATCCGGTTCGAGTATCCGAATTCATTGTCATACCAGGAGAGGACCTTCACCATGTCACCGATCGCCATGGTGGAAAGAGCATCTACGGTCGATGAAACCCTGGTACCGTTAAAATCAGCCGAAACCAGGGGCTTGTCACAAAAGTCCAGGATGTCCTTGAGGTATGTTTCCGACGCCTCTTTGAAAGCGTTGTTCACCTCTTCCACAGTCACGGCCTTTCCCGTTTGAACCACCAGATCAACCACCGAGACATTCGGCGTCGGCACCCGAATTGCCATTCCGTTCAGTTTCCCCTCCAGCTGCGGCAGTACGAGAGCGACCGCCTTGGCAGCCCCTGTGGTAGTAGGGATCATGGAAAGCCCGGCAGCGCGCGCTCTGCGCAAGTCCCGATGTGGGAAGTCCAGCAACCGTTGGTCACCGGTATATGCGTGGGTGGTCGTCATCAAGCCTTTTTCTATGCCGAAGCAGTCCAGCAGAACCTTGCACACCGGGGCAAGGCAATTGGTGGTGCAGGATGCATTAGAGACCACGTGATGCCTTTGGGGGTCGTATTCATGGTGGTTGACCCCCATGACCAGTGTGACATCAGGTTCCTTGGCAGGCGCTGAAATGATTACCTTCCTGGCCCCGCTTTCAAGGTGTCTCGATGCTTTTTCCCGATCCCTGAACAGCCCGGTGCACTCAAAAACGGTTTCAGCACCGATATCTCCCCAGGGGATCTTGGAGGGATCCTTTTCAGAGTAGATCTCTATCTCCTTCCCGTTCACTATGATGGAATGCTCGGTACTGGAAATCTCCGCATCCAGGGTTCCATGCACCGAATCATACTTCAAGAGATGGGCAAGTGTAGGTGGATCCGTCAGATCGTTTATGCCCGTGAATTCTATCCGCTCATTCCGGTAACCGGCCCGGAAAACCATCCTCCCTATACGTCCAAAACCATTTATTCCCGTTTTTAAAGACATTTTTTCCTCCTGGTCGCTCCTCCCATAGCATTATCGCCACGTTACACCATATTCAGGTTGTTTCGGCTGCAGGCTGAAGGCTGTTAGGCCCTCTGAATACCTATAGCCTATCCACCTTATTCCAATTCGCATTCAAGCGCTACCGGCGTTGGCTGCGTCGCAGGCTCCTCGACGCACTGTTTTCGTACGCCTCCGTCGCCCACTTCTTGCCGCCTTGATATCATCATGAATGCAAATCTGGAATTAGCAGCTACAACTATATTATTGAACGAGAGCGGCGAGGACCGGCGTCACCGGAGGTGTTGAACTGCAGGGCCATAAGGATAGCATCTTCGTCCGTGTCCCTGTAATACTTCGCCCGTCGGCCAATTTCCCGAAACCCTGCTTTCTTGTACAAATCTCTGGCAGGCGAGTTTGAGGGCCGCACCTCCAGCAGGGCGCACTCAGCCCCTTCGCGGATACCCACTACAATCATCTTCTCAAGAAGCATTCTGCCTAGTCCTTCTCCCCGCCTTTCGGGATGAACTGCGATATTCATGAGATGCAGTTCCCTCGCCATGTACCAGAAACAGATATATCCTACCAGGTCTTCCCTATCTTGGAGAACCCAAAGGGAAGAAAAGGACCTTTGCACCTCCTCACGAAATGCTTCGGACGTCCAGGGGGAAGGGAAAGACACCTTCTCAATCGCAAGGATCCTTTGCTCCAGACGATCAAAATTTTCCGCTGTAACCCTGATCAGAGAAATCATTCCGACTGCAGCAATTGTCCAGCAAGGGCGATGCTTCTTTTGCCCGCTTCCTTTGCCCTCTCACCCAGATCACTCAGCGCGAATTGGCGGCGATCCTGGGCAGCTGCAATAACCATGGGCAGATTCACACCCGTCAAAACCTCGACTTTTTCGTCTCCGAGAAATGACAGGCTGAGATTAGAGGGAGTACCCCCAAACATGTCGGTGAGGATGAGGACCCCGTCGCCCTCATTCATGGTTTTTATCTTTTCAGAGATGGTTTCTATCATCTCCTGGCTGCCGGAGGTCTGGGTTATTGCAATGCTGTCCGAGTTCTCAAGCCGCCCCATAATAAGTTCAGCCGCGTTGAGCAGTTCCTTCCCCAGATCACAGTGAGAAATTATGAGCAATCCTATCATGCTGTCCCTTTGTACCAGGTCTTCAGGGTTCATTCTCCTGTTCGTCGGTCTTGACAATGGCCTCGTAAATTTCCTCTCGCGTCCCGGCCTCCATCAATTTTTTGCGGAATGCCCTGCTTTTCAGGACCCTGGCAATCTTTGCGAGGGTCTTCAGATGAAGCCCCGCCGAACTATCCGGCGCTACCAACAGAAAAAAGAGGTGCGCAGGCTGTGCGTCCATCGAATCAAAGTCCAGCCCATGCTTGCTCCGCCCGAAGGATATCATGGGCTGGCTCAGGCTGTTGATCTTCCCGTGGGGGATGGCGACCCCTTCACCAATGCCGGTACTCCCGAGTTTTTCCCGCTCAAGAAGGACTCTCACCAGATCGGATTTGTCGACAGTAGGCGCATGATTGCAAATTGCTTGGGCCAGTTCTTCCAGTACGCCCTTCTTATCGCTGGCAGCCAATTCAGAGATAATGCTGTCTTCGGTTATGATATCTGAAAGTTTCATCGCACCATCACACTAACTGGCCGGTTCAATAAGGCCGAGATGGCCATCCCGACGCCTATAGATAACGTTGATTTCCAATGACCTGGCATTTCTGAATACCAGAAACTCCCTTTCCATCAGACTGAGTTGCATAGCGGCCTCCTCCGCATCCATGGGCTTCGCCACCATCTGTTCAACCTGTATAGAAGGTTCTTCTTCCTGAATCGTACTGTCGGCTTCCTCAGAGGCAAGGGCATCTTCTCCCTTGATATTGTCGGGCCGCCGTGACCTGATCTTAGACAGATGCCTTTTGATCTGCTTTTCGATCTTGTCCATGACCTGATCAATGGCGGAGTACATATCTCCGGTCTCTTCAACTCCTTTTAATCTGGTACCGTTCACACTGATGGTCACATCAGCCTGATGCCGGAATTTTTCAACGGTGAGAACAACATGGGCTTCCATTGGATAATCCAGGTATTTCTTCAGCTTGGATACCTTTTCCTCTGCATAGGCCTTCAGGCTTTCCATCGGCTCTGTGTGTCTGAAAGTCACGGTAATATCCATATTCACTCCTCCTGACAACAAGGTTGCTCGGAGACTTCGTTATCCTGCCTGTCCATAGGGCTGCCTTCGTTTCCTTGAAGGCAATATGCCCATGCTTTCTCTGTATTTCGCGACTGTTCTACGTGCAACACGAATATTCAATTTTTTGAGGATATTTGAAATCTCCTGATCACTGTATGGTTTTGCTGCATCCTCTCTTTTTACGATGTTTCTGATATGCTCTTTCACGCTCTCGGATGCAACCGCATCTCCCTCGATACTGTTTATTGCACTATTGAAAAAGAATTTCAGCTCAAAGAGTCCCTGGGGTGTATAGGCAAATTTGTTGGTTGTTACCCGGCTGATGGTAGATTCGTGCATCTGGATATCTTCAGCCACATCCCTCAACACCAGCGGCCTCAAATGAGTAATGCCATTTTCAAGAAAATCCCTCTGGAAACGGACGATGCTCTCCGTAACCCGGTAAATGGTTCTCTGGCGCTGATGAATGCTCCTTATCAGCCAGGCTGCGGACTTGAGTTTGTCCTGTATATATGCCTTCGCATTATCCGGCAGCGTATCCTTGCTAGAAAGCACATCCTTGTAGTAGGTGTTGACCCGCAGCTTCGGCAACCCGTCTTCATTCAGTGCTATTTCATAATCATCGCTCACCTTGAAAACGTAGATGTCCGGGCTCACATAGACGGTTTCCTCGTCGTTGAAAATTCTCCCCGGTTTGGGCTCCAGCGCCTGGATAACGGATACGGCAGAAAGCACTTCCTGAAAAGAGACCGAGAGAGCTTTTGCTATGCGGTCATATTTCCTGTCTTCAAGGTTCCCCATGTGATTCGTGAGGATTTCTTCTACAATTGTTCCTCCCAAATTTTGGAACCTGATTTGAATCAGGAGGCATTCCCTGGTATCCCTGGCCGCGACGCCGACGGGATCAAAATTCTGAATGAGTTCCAGAGTCTCTTTCACCTGCTCCAATGCATACCCGGTAGTCTCTGCAATCTCTTCCAGGGAAGCCTGCAGGTATCCGTCATCATTGAGGTTGCCTATAATGTGGGTCCCAATCTCTCTCCCTATTTCATCCACGCGGCTCATGCTGAGCTGCCACGTCAGATGGGAGGACAGATTGGTCTTCGTGGACGTGAGGTTTTCCAGTGGGGGGAGATCTCTGACTTCATGAGGGACTTCGGCCCAGGCAGTGTTATACTCCGTCAGGTAATTCTCCCAATCTACATCATCACGGACGTTCTCCTCGACCTTCACTTCCTTGAAATCCGGGACTTCGGGGGCGCCATCGTCGGAGTGATCTTGTCCCTCTTCGTCCCGGCTATCTTCGTCAGACTCCGACGACAACTGCTCTTCCAGCAGAGGATTGACTTCAAGCTCTTGCTGAATCGTGTCCAGGAGTTCAAGCCTCGAGAGCTGCAGGAGCTTGATAGCCTGCTGCAGCTGCGGCGTCATGATGAGCTGCTGGGTAAGATTCAGAGATTGTCTCAGTTCTAAAGCCATTTTATTTTCAACCGGCTCGGGACCAACAAAATCGCGCGGGGAGAATTACATGGTGAAATCTTCACCCAGATACGCACCCCGCGCTACTTTACTCTCGACGATCTTTTCAGGTCCGCCGTATTCTATAATCCTTCCTTCGCTTATAATGTAAGCCACATCACAGACGTTTAAGGTCTCCCTCACGTTGTGATCGGAAATAATAATCCCCAGTTTCCTATCCTTCAACTGCCGGATGATCTTCTGTATATCATTTACCGCCAGCGGGTCAATCCCGGCAAAGGGCTCATCAAGAAGCATGAATCTTGGTTCCGTTACCAGGGCCCTTGTTATTTCGAGGCGCCTCCGCTCTCCACCGGAGAGAGATAATGCCTTCTGGCGGGCAAGATGTCCAATATTCAATTCGTCCAGGAGGTCCTTGATTCGCCCTTTTCTCTTCTCCCGGGGAATATTGAGCTGCTCCATGATAGCCAGCAGATTCTCTTCCACCGTTAGTTTCCGAAACACCGATGGCTCCTGTGCCAGGTAATTGATCCCCTTCCTCGCGCGTATATGCATCGGGTCATCGGTAATATCTTCGTTGTCAAGGAAGACTCTCCCTTCATCGGGGCGTGCAAGACCGACGATCATGTAAAAAGTGGTGGTCTTGCCGGCGCCGTTGGGCCCGAGCAGCCCCACGATCTCCTGACGTCTGAGATTGAGGGATACGTCATCAACAACCCGCTTTCCGTTGTAGATTTTCACCAATCCCTTTGTCTGAAGTATCTTACCTCCCAAGGTCAAGGAGCCTCCGTCTTCCGCTTCTTGGGAAAAATAATCGCCTGGGCCCGCTCCTTCCCGGTACTCTCTACAGTGCTCCTGTTCTCTTTGAGGAAGATAGTGATACGGTCACCCCTCACCAGATCTTTACCCTGCTGCACGGACGGATGCCCGGTGAGAACGATTTTATCATCGTCCTGAAAGTAGACGGCCTTGTCGGCCGTGGCCACGCCTCCTTCTTCTCTGGTGACCCTGACTTGACCGGTGGCAACAATCCGGTCTATGCCCTGTGAGAATGCGTCCTTGCTTCCTTCATCGGGCGAAGGACGGTAATACACCAGCATTTTCTGACAATCCACCACAAAATCGTCCTTTTTCGCGTTCACCTCTCCCGTGAAGGTGACGATTCTCTTTTGATTGTCCACTTCCAGGGTCTTTGACTTGATGACAATGGGTTTCGGGGCTGCGGTTTTTCCGCTGCTTTGCTCTGCTGCCGCGTGAGACGCAATCGGAAAAACAAATCCCGGGAGAACCAGGCATAACACCAGGAAACAAAACACCTTCGGGTTTATCATCTGCCGGCAACCCCCTCCCGAACTATGGTCGTCACTTTTGAAAGGATCTTCATCCTCTCCTTCCTGAGATCCGCAAACATTCCTGTCCCTGATATAGAAAAAAAAGAGCCGAACAATTGAACCGGCTTGTCATTCGTTACCACCCCATTCCTTTCGTCAAACAGCATGCGTTCGGTCACTATCCTATATCCATCCTGAGTCTGTCCCTCCAAATTCCCCCAGAGTTTTGCCTTCCCGGTAGACCTCGAATATTCGCCGTTGTCTCCAGTGAGTCGAAGAGCGGGTCTCCCGGCAGGCAGGACTTTCAGATGAAAAGCATGAAAAGAAATGATCTGCCTGTCCTCGGAAAAATGGACCTCGTCCGCGTCGAGCACCCACCTGATGCCTTTTGCAGGATCCTCCTGGGTATAGTGAATGTCTTTCAGTGTAATTCCCTGTCCGGAAACCGCCTGTTCCAGCACGGAATCGTGAAATAACTCCTTGCCGGACCTGAGTACATAGATCCCTACAAGCACCAGCAATAGACCCACACCCATAAGGGGCCAGTGTCTTCTGAAAAAATGAGCCATAAACATGAACGATTATATCAAGGCCTCATTCGGTATGTAAAGACTATTTTCCGGTGCCTTGCCCGATCGCCTCGGGCCATTTTCCCTGCAGTTTCAGTATCCACTCACATACTTCCCGCACAGCGCCGTGTCCTCCCCGCCTGCCGGTAATCGCATCAGCCATTTCAAGGACCTCTCCGGCAGCATCGGCAACAGCAACGCGAACTCCGGAAGACGCGAACAGCGGCAAGTCCGGCAAGTCATCTCCGACGCTGGCAATTTCTGATTTTCTCAATGCAGTCCGCGCCAATAGTTCCCTGCAGACTGCCGTCTTGTCCTGTACCCCCTGAAACACCAGTCCGATTCCGAGTTCCCTTGCCCGGTGTTCAACTGCCCCGGATTTCCTGCCCGAAATGAGCGCCACCTGGATGCCGCTCTCCATCAAGCGCCTCATACCATAGCCGTCCCTGACGTGAAACGACTTTGTCTCGCTGCCTCCCGAGGATATATAGATAATCCCGTCTGTCAGGACACCATCCACATCCAGGATAAGCAGTTTTATCTTCTTTGCCCGTTCTTCTGTTTCCGGATGTTTGATTTCTTTCATACCCTGGGATCCGCTCTTCTTACTACCTGATAAATGTCTTTTAAAACGCGGAGGAGACCTGGAACATCACTGAGAGGCAGAGAGTTCGGCCCGTCGCACAGGGCTGAATCAGGGGAAGGGTGCACTTCCATAAAGACGCCGTCCGCTCCGGCGGCCACGGCAGCTCTTGCCAGATTTTCCACGTATTCTCTCTGCCCGCTGGAGCAATGCCCTCCGCCGCCGGGAAGCTGGACACTGTGCGTCGCGTCAAAAACCACAGGAAACCCGAAGTCCTTGAGAACGGCAATAGATCTCATATCCACCACCAGGTTGTTGTATCCGAATGCGGACCCCCGTTCCGTCAAGAGCAGGCGGTGATTGCCGGTAGAACGTACTTTCTCCACTGCCGGCGCCATGTCCCATGGCGCCAGGAACTGCCCTTTCTTTATGTTTATGGGCAGATTGGTTCGTGCTGCGGCAAGAATCAAGTCCGTCTGCCGGCAGAGAAAGGCCGGGATCTGAATGACGTCGAGGACATCGGCCACCCGGCCTACCTGGTCCCGCTCGTGGACATCGGAGAGGACCGGCAGCCCTGTTTCTTTCTTCACCCGGCTGATGACTTCAAGGCCTTTTTTCAAGCCCGGCCCCCTGAAAGAATGCAGGGATGTCCGATTTGCCTTGTCATAAGATGTCTTGAAGATAATCGGGATGCCGAGGTCATCTCCTGTCTTGCGCAGGAATGCAGCAACTTCCAATGTCAACGACTCATTCTCGATAACGCACGGCCCTGCAATGACAAAAAAGGGACCGTTTTTCTCTATTACAAGGTTTCCTATTTGAATTGGCTGTATGTTCCCCACCCCTTCCATACTGCGAATCTCCTCGTATTCTTCAAGTTCCGGAAGCGATGATGCCATTGTGGCCCCGGAGTGACGGGAATATTGTTATAGGATGGCGTTCTAAAAGTCAAGGTAACCTCCGCCTGCGCCTGGCTGCCCGCATTTTTCGCAGGCTTTGGTGCATATATCCTTGGATACGATGTCGTACCCGAATTGGATAATTTCTCCTCACCGCAAAGGCGCGAAGTTCGCAAAGAATTTGTTTTCCCTTTCCGCTGAGACGGCGGAAAGGGAAAAGACAGCTTCACGGGAAAAGAAAGAGTAGTTAACTTTGCGGCCTTTGCGCCTTGAGAGAAGCGGGTGGTGAAAAACTACAAAGATTACGTCATCAGACTATTGATCCACGTACTTAGCAACAGGAGATTGGCTGCGAGGGATGCAATCTGGGTTTACTCAAAAAACTTTTGCTTGTCAGAATCGCGCATAAATCCTAAAATTGCTATTTTAAATAGTGCGCAGGAGGACGCCATGCCCAGAAAGAAAGGCGCCAAGACCATTCAGGAGATCAACGAGCGGATACGGGCGGGAAAAGTCGTTGTCGTTACTGCTGAAGAGATGCCCGAAATCGTCCGGAAAAAAGGCCCTGCCGCGGCCGCCCAGGAAATTGATGTGGTCACCACAGGTACCTTCTCTCCCATGTGCTCTTCGGGCGCGTTCCTCAACTTCGGTCATGCCAAGCCAGCAATTAAAGCCTCCCGTGTCTTCCTCAACGGTGTGCCTGCCTATGCAGGGCTTGCGGCCGTTGACGTCTACCTGGGCGCCACGGAACCGGCCCAGGATGACCCGCTGAATCGGGTTCATCCGGGACAATTCAAGTACGGCGGCGGCCACGTGATTCATGACCTGCTTGCGGGCAAACAAATCCGTCTCCGGGCATATGGCTACGGGACCGATTGTTATCCGAATCGGGAGTTAAAGAAAAAGATCACCCTCGCGGAGCTGCCCTTTGCCAATTTATTAAACCCCAGGAATGCTTACCAGAACTATAACTGTGCCATCAATTTGTCAAAGAAGACCATCTACACCTATATGGGCATCCTGAAACCCCATGCGGGAAACGCCAATTATGCCACATCAGGACAATTGAGTCCGCTCCTGAACGATCCCTATTACCTTACCATGGGCCTCGGAACAAGAATATTCCTGGGAGGGGCCATGGGATATATTATCGGACCGGGGACCCAGCACAAACCCGATGTCAAGCGCGGGAACAACGGAGTGCCCTTGACCCCCTCAGGGACCCTCATGGTCACAGGCGATCTCAAGAAGATGGACCCGAAATGGGTGGTCGGCGTCAGCCTGCTCGGCTATGGATGTTCTCTTGCCATGGGTATTGGAGTCCCCATCCCCATCCTGAACGAGGAGATTGCCCGTTTCACGGGAGTTTCGGACGACGAGATTTTCACCCAGATCATTGATTACGGCAATGACTATCCAAAAGGAGAGGCGACCAGTCTGGGCCAGGTCAGCTATGCGGAGTTGAAATCCGGAACAATTCGTTTTAACGGCCAGGAGGTCCCCACGGTTCCCATAACGTCTTATACGAGGTCCAGAGAAATTGCCGCCCTCCTGAAGGAATGGATTGAAAAAGGAAAATTCTACCTTACCCAGCCACAGGACAAATTTCCCGGCACCGAACTTTTTGCTCTGGAATAAGGAGGTTACTATGCTCGAAAGCATCAAGAAAAGTCTGCTCGCCGGACTGGGAGCAGCGGTCGTTACTAAGGAAAAGATAGAAAAACTTACTCAAAAACTTGTAGAAGATGGTAAAATAAGTACAGAAGAAGCTCAAACCCTGTCCAAGGACCTGATTGAAAGCGGTACGCGGCAGTGGGAGGACATGCAGAAACGCGTGAACAACACTGTCAAGCAGGCGCTTGAAGGGCTTGATATGTGCACAAAACAGGACTTCTCAGCCCTCGCAGGCAAAGTTGATGCACTGGAAAAGCGGGTCGCAGCCCTGGAGGGAGGGAAAAAACCCGCCGAAGGATAACAGGGCTTGTCCCTCCCTGTACATTTCTCCTCCTCAGCATGGGGAGCTTCGAGCCAGCGTGGTAAAGGGCCACAGCTATGTTTTTTTGACATCGAGGGCTTTTTTGAGCTTCGCGCCCAGAGAACCCATGGCTTTACCTTGTCCGGTGAAAGCGCGCCAGTTGGTCTCCTCTGCGGCATCCCCCGGCGCAAGGGTTATCTTCCGCTCCTCCGCGTTAACGGCATGAACGACCACCGGTATTGCATCTCCTTCGCGAAGGTTGGCAATGCGTTGACCATCCGAAGATCTATCCAGGTTCGATTTCGGCAGAAGGCCGGTTATGCCGGGTTCCAGTGACACGAAAATCCCGAAGGCCTCTTTCTTTTCGATGCGACCATGTATGGTCTGGCCGACGCGGTAGCGTTCCCCCACGGCGAGCCAGGGATCGCCTTCCACGTCTTTCATACTCAATGAGATTCTTCTGGCTGCCCGGTCGATATCCTTTATCATCACGCCCACAACTTCCCCAGTCTTCACCATCTCCTCGGGTCTCAGGACGCGTTTTCTGTAGGTCATCTCGCTGATATGGACCAGCCCCTCTATGCCCGGAGCGATTTCGACGAATGCCCCGAACTTGACGCATTGTTTGACCGTGCCTTTCACTTCCAGGCCGGGCCGGAACTGTTCCTCAACCGTCTCCCATGGATCCGCGGTCACCTGTTTCACCGAGAGAGCTATTTTCGGGAGGCCTGCCTTCCCACCGTGTTCGATCCCAATGACCTTTACCGTAACCGGATCAAAGGATCTGAGAACATCATCGGCCTTTTCTACCCGCGACCAACTCAGTTCAGAAAGGTGCACCATCCCCTCTATGCCCGGAATGAGCTCGACAAAGGCTCCATAGGGCATCAGCTTGGTCACCCGGCCCTGCAGGATGTCGCCTTCCCGCAATTCCGCCAGGAAGGCGTCATGGGTCTTTTTCTGCTCACGTTCCATCAATACCCGGCGAGAAACGACGATATTCCTGGCATCCTCTTCCAGCTGTGTGATGAGGAATTGGTACGTCTCGCCCACATAGTCGTCAGGAGTTTCGATGTAGTGCAGATCCATCTGGCTGATCGGACAGAAGGCCCTCTTTTTTAAGACTTCAACCTGGAACCCCCCCTTGCAGGGCGCCTTCACCTTCCCTTCCACTGGAATCGCATTTTCATATGCGTCTGCCAGCAACTCCCGGCCCCCGATCCCGGAAAGGGCCTTCGAAAGCCTGGTCTCCTGGCCGTTGTTGGAAATCACGTAGAGCTCAAGCAGGTCACCGATCTTATAGGGGAATTGGCCATTCTCATCCAGGAGCTCATCCTTTTCCACGATTCCATCGCTCTTAGTACCGGTGTCAACAAAAACCGTGTCCTTGCTTACGGCAATGATTTTGCCCTGGATCTTTTCGCCCACACTGAGATCATCTCTTTTCTGGATATCAAAGGATTCCAGCAGATCAGCGAAATTTTCTTCTTCCTCTTCGGTTTCACTGTCTATCTTGTCTGTCATGTGCGATCACTCCGAAAAATATAGATTTATGTGCCGGTCTGCCCTATAAATAGGACCTCATGCATGCTAGCCGTTTTGCGTTCGGTTAGCAAGGCCCAATTCATCCGAAATCGTGCAGGAAATCATAACTCTCAGAGGCCGGAAAAGATGGTACACCATCACCTGGAGGAACAAAATCCGAGCAGCAGAAGCAGCATAAAGAAGGATGTTTGGGGATGGGTCCTCTATGACTGCGGAAATTCAGCCTTTGCTACTACGGTAATGGCGGGCTTTTTTCCGGTTTTTTTTAAAACCTACTGGAGTCACGAGACCGATATCAATACCAGCACGGCCATACTGGGCTTTGGAAACTCTCTAGCCAGCGCGTTCGTGGCTTTCACGGCGCCCATTCTGGGAGCAATCGCCGACAAGCGGGCATCCAAGAAGTTGTTCCTCGCCTTTTTCACCTATCTGGGTTCCCTGATGGTCCTCTTGCTCTTCTTCGTTGGAAAGGGAGAATGGCCTTTCGCGATACTCCTCTACGCAATTGCTGTGGTTGGGTTTTCAGGATCAAACTCCTTTTATGATGCCCTCCTCCCGTCGGTGGCGGCTCCCGATAGGATTGACTACATCTCCAGCCTTGGCTACGCCATGGGCTACCTTGGAGGAGGGTTGCTCTTCGCCCTGAATGTCCTCATGACCATCATGCCTTCCCGATTTGGCCTGGCAAGCCCGGAACAGGCTGTCCGCCTCTCTTTTGTGTCCGTGGCCGTTTGGTGGGGGTTTTTTACAGTCCTTACCTTGCACTGGGTGCCTGGAGAGCAGCGCAAAAAGGCTCCCCGCTCCCCCGCGGTGCTGGAAGGGTTCAGGCAGATCCATTCCACCTTAAGAAAGGCCAAAGAGTTCAAGCCCGTCTTGCTCTTTCTGATTGCCTACTGGTTCTACATCGACGGGGTTGATACCATCATCAGGATGGCGGTGGACTACGGCCTCTCGCTCGGTTTTCGCTCGACTGATCTGATCATCGCGCTCCTGATCGTTCAATTTATCGGTTTTCCGGCTTCGCTGGCCTTTGGGAAGCTGGGGCAGCGTTGGGGTGTCAGAAAAGCAATCTTTCTCGGCATATACCTTTACATGGGCATCACCGTTTGGGGGGCACTCATGACCAGGAAGGACGAGTTTTACCTGCTGGCGGTCCTCATCGGGTTGGTGCAGGGCGGTATCCAGGCCCTGAGCCGGTCGTACTATGCCAGGCTCATTCCGAAAGACCGCACCGCAGAATTCTACGGTTTTTACAATATGATCGGCAAATTTGCCGCGATCCTCGGCCCCGCCCTCATGGGAGCTACCGGCCTCCTGGCAAGACGTCTTCTCATGCCGCCGGGGCCTACAGAGCAGCAGCGGGTGCATCTTGCTCTCCTGGCTTCCCGCTGCAGCATTGCTTCTATCCTCGTCCTCTTTATTGCCGGGCTGTTACTTTTTGCTCTTGCGGGGAAAGAGAAGAGCGTTTCTGTACAAAATAATCTACCGTGAAGGACTCTTTGGAGCCAGGCGCGATCTTGAGAGTAGCAGGGTCAAGCGCCAGATTTACCTTGAGGGACCCCGATTTTTCGATCTGATCAAGGCGCACCTTTTCCGTATAGATAGTGGAAAGACTCTTCAGGATTGACTTTCCTCCCTTTATTTTTGTTTTTGCCGGAAGAACCTTGGCATTGGTGAGGATCAGATCCTTTCTCAATTTTCCCACCCAGTCCACCTGAATCGGCAGAGTTTTCTCCCCCGGCACGTCAATCGCAACCTCTACGGCAGATGGTCTCACTTTTCTCAGCACCACCCCCGGCGGCAGGCTGATATCTTCGGAGGTGATGACATAGGCATTGCGTCCCACCACCGCCTTGCTCAAATCAAGCCGGACCTTCACCTGGTCAGGACGTATGGACTTGATAAGCGTCCCGGATCCGCTGAGTCCTACATGGACGGTATTTACGGAGGTATCCACGATCTCCGTTGCGGGATTGCGATTCACATATTCCACGGGAATGTCAAAGGCAACCAGACTCTCCTGGCCACGGGTAAAACTGAACCAGACAGCCGTTATCAAGACCAGGGATGCCAGGGCCGCGATCGCAAGCTCCCGCTTCTCCTTTTTCTTGTAGCCCCATTGCCCTTTCATTGATCCGGCATGCTCTTCGAGTGCTTCCGCGAGGGCGTCTCTTGTGCGAACTGTACGGATCTCGGACCCCTTTGCCAGCGCCACCGTGCCCGTCTCTTCGGAAACAACCAGAACCATGGCGTCGGTCATCTCAGCCAGGCCCACCGCAGCCCGGTGCCGCGTCCCGTACCTTGAAGGGAGATCATCTCTTCGCGACAGCGGCAGCACCGCGCCCACCTTCTTTATCCGGGTCCCCTCAACAATCACGGCCCCGTCGTGCACCGGATTGTCATGCCAGAAGATGCTCTTGATCATCTCCCTCGAAACAATGCCGTCCCATCTGATACCGCCCTGGATCAATTCGTCCAGATCATCCAGCCCCGGGAACACCATGATGGCCCCGATTTTCTTGGCGGCGAGCTCAAAAGCCGTTTCGACGATGATTTCGACCTGGGTTTTGCTGGTCCTGTGAGGAACACCCCACAAAATGGCCTTGAGATTCTTTGCCTGGAGGACGGATCTGATCTCATTGCGGAAAACGACGATGATAATCAGGGCCGCGGCGGCGGTAATACCCTGGATTGCCCAACTGGTCAGAATCAGTCCCAGGGCCACGGCAACTCTCTGTGAAAACCAAAGCAGGGCTATTCCGATCAGGACGCGAAATACGTGGGTCCCACGAAACAGGACATAGAGGCGAAAAAGGATGTAACTGTTCAGTATGATATCAACAATATCCTGCCAGCGAATACTCGAGAAAAATAAAAGGAAGTTTTCCATAGCGATTATTCCGTTACACTGAAGCGAAGCGTCTTGAGAACCTGGCCGGCGCCATCAGTAATATCAACCCGCCACGGTCCTGCATCCGACTTTCGGATCCGCATACTGCTGAACGTGGACCACCGGGGTGGCTTCAATGTGAGCTTTATCTTCGCCCTGAGTTTGTCTTTTCGATACCACTCGTGGTAAATATCCATTTCTCCGGGGACAGGGTCAAAAGAGCTGAAGCAATATATTTTGTCGAGATTTGACGAAAATACAACAGCAGGATTGACCGGGGTGGTCCCTTCCATTTGTTCACAGACGTCCGCCTCGACGAGGGTCAGCCCTTTGGCCCTATCCTCGGCAGGCGGACTTGTAGTTTCCTGGGACGCCACGACTGCTGGAATCCCGATAACCAGCCAAAAGATTACCAGTAAGAGCGGTGGGCATTTGCGTTTCATCAAGCAGTCTCTCCGAATTTTTTCGATCTGGTTCGTATCCTGCAGTCTTTGATTTCCGGATAGATTTTAACATAGCATGAATAACAGATTCACCCAAAGATTTTTCCCCTGATCACCAGCAAGGCATCATCTCCTGCGTCGTCTTCGTTCGATCCGACCTTCTTCAGAATCGGTTGGTCTCGGAAATCAGGGGGATGGGATGTTCGCGGAGCGGCGCATGTCGGCCCTGGAGCAGGACAGCGGAAGGTACGACATCCGCAGTGAGCGAAGCCAGGGAGGGCGAAGCGAACGAAGCGGAGGGAACATGCCGTCCCCCTGTTCATGCGTCCTCTTTCGAGCAGTCATGATTTTGCTCCTTGACAGAACGCGTTTCATATTGTTCAGTAGGAACCTGCTGAAATAAGAATGAAATGAGGGGTGCGTTCCCATGATTACCATCGGCATTGATGTCGGTTCCAATACCACGAAGGCCGCTTTCTTGAAAGACGGAACAATCGCAGGTACCCTGCTCATCCCTACGGGGTATAACGCAAGACAGGCGGCGGAAAAGGTCTTTCACGATTTACTGAGCAAGCATCAGGTATCCCGCGATATCGTTGATCGAGTCATTGCAACAGGGTACGGGAGAAACAGTATCGATTTCGCGGATAAGACAATCACCGAAATCACGTGTCACGCGGTCGGCGCCCATTACCAGGACAGGCGGGTCAGGACGGTTATCGACATCGGCGGCCAGGACAGCAAAGCCATCGCCCTGGATGACTCCGGGCGCGTCATGGATTTCGCCATGAACGATAAGTGCGCTGCCGGAACAGGCAGGTTTCTAGAAGTCATGGCACGTGCCTTGGAGGTGGACCTGGATGTCTTCGGAGAAATGTCCCTCAAGGCTGACGCCCCTGCGGCCATCAGCAGCCTCTGCACAGTTTTTGCGGAATCCGAGGTGATCTCTCTTATTTCAAAAGGAGAGAAACGGGAAAACATCATAGCCGGAATCCACGACGCGATCGGTGCCAGGGTAACAGCCATGGCAAACCGCATCCCGCTGGTGGATCCGGTCTGCATGACCGGCGGCGTGGCCAGGAATGTCGGGGTAGTAAAGGCCCTTCAAAAAAATTCCGGACGGGATATCAAGGTGCTGAAACTCGCGCAGGTGAACGGGGCGATAGGGGCGGCCCTGATTGCCGCTGATAAAACATGACAGGACTCCGAAAAGAAAACGTGTCGGGTCACACCTGGTGCTCCGCCGTGGGCACGGCCTCATTATCCACATCGTACCCAGGGCTCAACCCGATCACATATACCAACCCAGGGCCGTGAACTCCGGAAACGAGCGTCAGTTCAATATCAGCCGTGCAGCTGTGGCCGGTGATAAGCGTGACGGCGCTTGGAAGGCCCTGCGGCTCATTTGCCCAGGATCTGATTAGCCGGGGCAATGCGGCAAGGTCCTTGAGACGCCGGCTGGGCTGGATAAAGGCCAGATGAACGGGCGGCAGTAGTGACGTGGAGCGTCCCAGCCCTGCCTCGGTCCTGAGTACCAGGGTACCCGATTCCATGACCAGGGCTTCTGCGGTGGTGATCCCCAACTGGGCCTTTGCTGAGAGCGCCTTCCAGTCCTCTTCCCGGGAAGGAACTCGAATCTCCACTCCCATGTCACCCAGGATCCGATCGATACCCAGCCTTTCCAGGAGGGGATGTTCCCACCGCACGGCCAGCGCGACCGCGTGTTCCCGGACCAGGTCTTCCAGAATTCGGCGCATATCCTCGGGATGTTTGACCTCATAAAACCGGTCCGAAAGCGCTTCAATTTCCTTTTTCGCTTCACCCCACGGGATGTCATCCGGTATCCACTCCGACGCGGACGCCGTCTCGTCAACCGGTTTCGAGCCCCGTTCCTCCTCAATTCCCTCGAGAGAATGCTCTATGCGTGACAACATCTGATCGCGATGCGTGGAAACCACCCTGCTCTCCCTCCTCCCATTTATCGAGCTCATGGCCCTCTTCATTTGCCGGATGTCTTCAGCTTTTTCCAACGGCTGGAAAAAGGCCTCTTGAACCATGGAACCCTCCGTTCTGCTCCCCACCTGGCGACCGCTTTGGGCAGCCATTTCCATTCGCCCGAAGGGGCCAGCAGCGCCTGGAATGTCCTAGCCATGGATCCTGCAAATCGAAACAGGACGGGCCGAACAGAAATCCAGGCATAGATCTTTATCGGCACGATCCTGGACAGGACCCTCCGCCCCTTCCATACCGGGTCCTCCACAAGGCGCCGCCGGAATTCGAGAATCAGTTTCGGATGGTCGATCATGACCGGGCATACCTCGACGCAGGCGCCGCACAGGGTGGACGCGTAGGGAAGATCCCTCGCACTTCCGGGAGGCAGGAGTTCCGAGTTGAGCAGAATCCCGATCGGTCCCGAATACACCCAGCCATAGCTGTGGCCTCCGATGCGCTTGTACACGGGACAGACATTGAGGCATGCGCCGCAGCGGAGGCAAAAAAGCGATTCCCGGAACACCTCGTCTCCCAGGATTCGGGACCGGCCGTTGTCCAGCAGGACAAGATGAAAGGCTTCCGGTCCGTCCCGCTCGCCCGGCTTTCTCGGGCCGGTAATCAGGCTGAGATACGTGGGCATCTTCTGACCGGCGGCGCTCCGGGAAAGGAGGGTCAGGAGAACACCGAAATCATCCCAGGATTCCACCACCTTTTCAATACCGATAAGGGCCACATGCACCCGGGGAAGCGACGTAGACATGCGGATGTTGCCTTCGTTTTCAAACAGGACAAGCGTTCCCGTCTCCGCCACCAACATATTCCCGCCCGTTATCCCCATGTCCGCCCCCAGGAATTTCTCCCGCAGCGTCCGGCGGGCCACCATGGTCAGCTCTTCGGGATTCACGGTATAGGGCACCCCGAGCTTTTCGCAAAAGAGCCGGGCCACCTCTTCCTTGTTCTTATGAATGGCAGGGGCGATAATATGCGAAGGTATTTCGTCCGCCAGCTGGACAATGAACTCCCCAAGGTCGGTCTCCCATACCTCGATGCCCTTTCTGGAGAAAGCCCTGTTCAGGCCGATCTCCTCGGTCATCATGGACTTTCCTTTCACCACGGTTTTCACTCCATACCGGTCCGCCAGGTCCAGGATGATAGAACGGGCCTCCGCTGCATCCTTTGCCCAGTGCACGACGCCCCCCGCATCGGTCACCTTTTTCTCCAAAAGCCTTAACAGACGCGGCAGGTCTGCAAGGCTCCTTTCCTTCACCTTTCGACCGCGGATTCGCAACCCTTCGGGATCATTCAGCTGGGAGAAGCCTGCCTCCCTCAAGGCAACGAACCGATCTCCCGCAGTGGAGAGGGTCTGGTGCAAAACCTCGTTCCGGGCGGCCTCAGCGGCTTTTTGCTTGATCTCTTCCACTCTCAGTTCCATGGTTCGCCCGCCTGATGCGCCAAAACCTCGGCAATATGAAGAGCCTTTACGTGTTCGCCCATTTTTTCAAGGTACAGCCCGACATTGAGCAGGCAGCTCGGCTCTGCGCTGATCATGAAGCCGGCCCCGCTTTTCACCACGGCAGAAGCCTTATCACCTGTTATCTTTTCCGAAACAGCGGGAAATTCCAGGCTGAAGACACCTCCGAATCCACAGCACGTCTCCTGGTGTTCCATTTCCACCATTTCCAGTCCATGTACCCTCGAAAGCAGCATTCTCGGCTGTTCCCTGACTCCGAGAACGCGCGAGACCTGACAGGAATCGTGATAAACCGCCTTTCCGGGCCACTCGGCACCGAGGTCAACAATGCCGAGCACATCCACGAGAAATTCCGTGAGTTCATAGGTTCTCCGGCCCAATGCTTCTGCCTGCTTCAGCAGCAACGCCTCGTCCCGGAACAATTCCGGGTAGTGGTGCCGCACCATCCCGACGCAGGATCCCGAAGGGGCAACGACGGCTTCCGAGTCTTTGAAAACGCGGAGAAAATGGCGGGCCATCTTTCTCGCTTCCTGCTGATATCCTGTTTTGAACTGCATCTGCCCGCAACAGGTCTGTCTGTCCGGATACTCCACCTCCATCCCCGCCCGTGTGAGGATCCGGGCGGTAGCCTCTCCCACCCGGGGAAGAAAGTGCTCCACGAGGCATGGGATAAAAAGACTGACTTTGCGCGGTGATTTCTTCCCTTGCATGCAATTCCTTTCTTGAAATGGGCTCTCAAAGATGTAAAATAAATCTGCTCGTCACTGACAAAAAGGCCTCCAGCACCTCCAGACCACAATCATTTACAGGATCAGGAGATACCCTTGCCATGCAGTTCTGTGATCATCATTGCCGCTTCGCTTCATGGCCGGAAAAGGACTCTCTGGACGGATCGGGGAGTTGTATGACGTTTCAGGCCGTTTACTGCGGGAAAAAGAAAAAGCTGGTTCACAAAAACATGCCATGCCCGGAAAAGGAAACCGTGAGCCTTTCCGGAAAGGCTAAGGCTTCACGCTATCCAGATATCGGGTGATGGCACCATCGTATTCGTGCGTCATCCGGAAAACCTTTTTGGCCAGGCGAAAACGGGTCTCCAGGGTCGTCTCCCCGCCATTTTGTTCCATCTCCTCGAGCACCACCCCGTAGTCTACCGGATCCATAATCACCGTCACATCCCTGTAGTTCTTCGCAGAAGAACGAAGCATGGCAGGGCCGCCGATGTCGATATTCTCAATCGCTTCCTCGAGGGTGACCCCTTCCTTCGCCACTGTCTTTTCGAATTGATAGAGGTTCACCACCACCAGGTCAATGGGCTTGATCCCGTACTCTTCCATCATTTCCCTGTGTGCAGGGTTGTCCCGGAGGCCCAGGAGCCCCCCGTGGACCTTCGGATGGAGAGTCTTCACACGGCCGTCCATCATTTCCGGAAACCCGGTGTAGTCTGAAATTTCCGTCACGGGGACGCCGCCGTCACGGATAGTCCGGGCAGTTCCCCCGGTTGAGAGTATTTTCACTCCAAATCCGTGAAGAGCCTTTGCCAATGAAACGATCCCATTTTTGTCAGTGACACTGACGAGCGCCAGTTCGATCTTGCTCATGATACGTTCCTCCTCTCCCTTGGATCCTCATGTTCACCGTTCATCGCTCTCCTGCTTGCACGCGATCGCTGCTTGATCTATAGTCCAAAAAAGGATATTAATCAAGCTCCTGTTCGGAAAGACTGCATCCCCAGTAAAGGAAAGGAGAACCTACCCCGATGCCGTCCCAAAAGATCGAATTTGAAAAAAACCGGCTCCTCGTCCCTGACAACCCCGTGATCCCTTTCATTGAGGGAGACGGGATCGGTCCCGACATCTGGCGGGCAGCCTCGCGGGTTATCGACTATGCCGTCAATCTTTGCTGGGGCAAGAGCCGGTGCATTCATTGGAAAGAAGTCCTTGCCGGGGAAAAGGCCCACAGGGAAACCGGAGAGTGGCTGCCGGAGGAAACACTTCAGGCTTTTCGCGCATTTCGCGTTGGAATCAAAGGTCCATTGACCACACCTGTCGGGGGCGGCATCAGAAGCCTGAACGTGAGCTTGAGACAACAACTGGACCTCTACGCCTGTGTGAGGCCCGTGCGATATTTTGCGGGTGTTCCGAGCCCGGTGAAAGAGCCCCAGAAGGTGAACATGGTGGTTTTCCGGGAAAACACCGAGGATGTGTACGCAGGTTTCGAGCTGGAATCTGGCGGGGACGATGCCAACCGTCTCATTGCCTACCTGGCCGAGACCCAAGGGTGGCATGTTCGTCCCGACTCCGGCATCGGAATCAAACCTATCAGTCAATACGCGAGCCTGCGTTTACTGAGGTCCGCGATCGATTACGCGCTGGATCATGGTCGAAAGAGTATTACCATGGTGCACAAGGGCAACATCCAGAAATTCACGGAAGGCGCCTTCAGAAATTGGGGATATGCATTGGCCGGAAATGAGTATTCAGGGTCGGTGGTTTCCTGGGAAGCGTGCCACGGCAAACCGCCGGCGAACGAGCTCCTGATCAAGGACGCCATTGCCGACATCTTCTTCCAGCAGGCACTCACAAGACCTGAAGAATTTGACGTCATCGCCACAACAAACCTGAATGGAGACTATATCTCGGATGCCCTGGCTGCCCAGGTGGGCGGGGTAGGTATGGCGCCCGGAGCCAACATCAACTATCAGGAAGGCTATGCCGTTTTCGAGGCAACACACGGGACGGCCCCCAAATACGCCGGACAGGACAAGGTCAACCCGAGTTCCCTCATCCTGAGCGGGGCTATGATGCTGGAGCATATGGGATGGTCGGAAGCCTCCCGGAAGATAGAGCTGGGACTTGGAAAAGCGCTGGCCTCGGGAGAAGTCACTTATGATCTCGCCCGTCTCATGCCGGAAGCGAAAGAAATCTCCTGCTCCGGCTTCGCAGACCGGATATGCACCTTCATGGCATGAGGTATTGCGGTGACCCGGATACTGATCATCTATCATTCACAAGCGGGGCATACCGAAGCCATGGCGGAACGTGTTGCCCGCGGCGCCGGTTCCATTCCGGGAGTTGAAGTCATCCACAAAAAGGCCGGGGAAGCTACCCTCCAGGACCTCCTCGAGTGCGACGGGCTTGCCATCGGCTCCCCGGAATACTTTGGATACATGGCAGGGATGGTAAAGGATTTCTTTGATAGGACCTATGGGTCCGCGCGGAAGGACAGGCGAATTTTCAAGAAGCCCTATGTCATCTTCATCAGCGCGGGAAACGACGGAAGCGGCGCCCTGAATCAGATAGAAAGAATATGCCTGGGATACCCCCTGAAAAAGATCTATGCTCCGATTGTCGCAAAAGGGGAACTTGACGAGGCCGTCCTGAAGAAATGTGAGGACCTGGGAAAGACGATTGCGGCAGGCTGCGAGGCGGGCATCTACTAGTTCTTCTTTTTCGGGTCGCTCTCGGAAACGGGAAGCTTGAAAAATTCGACCCCTTCTTCCTTCAACATCTTCTCTTCCTGCTCCGTTGCGGACCCCCTGATATTGCGTCTATCCGCGACGCCATAATGGATTTTCAAGGCCTCGGCAGTAAATTGCGGACCCACATCTTCAAAGTTCTGGTGCACGTACTCCACCACCTCCTTTGCAAGACGCTTGTAATCAATGTGAGCCTCCGGGAAGTCCTGTCCGGCAGGTGTTTTTTTCAGGGCCACGGGAGAGAGGACTCTCTTCACCTGCGCATCATCGCAATTCGGGCAACTGATCAACCCCCTCGCGCGTTGCTCTTCATACGCTTCCGGGTTGTCAAACCACCCTTCAAAAACATGGCCCCGGCTGCATTCAAGATCGAAGACGATCATACACCCATCACCTCTCGGCATACAGAACGGCAAGTATCCTGGTGGCCTCTTTCCCGTGACATTTCACCAGGTGGGGAACGGTAGAGTCATAATAAATGGCATCTCCGGGGTAGACGAGATGTACCTCTTCCCCCAGACGAACTTCCATGATTCCTTCAAGCACATAGATAAATTCCTGGCCATCATGGGAAGAACGTTCCTCCTCGGTTTCGGCCGGTTCCAGCGTAACCATGAACGGCTCCATGTGGCGATCCTTCTTATGAGGTGCGAGAGATTCATACTGATATCCGTACCGCTGCCCCTTTCTGGAATCATAGCGGGAGATCACTTTCCTGTCATCGTGCCTGACGATCGTGTAGGGACGGGTCTCAGCTCCGGAAATAAAATAGCCCATTTTCATCTCCAGGGCCTTGGCCAGCTTGATAACCGTACCCAGCGGAGGCTCTGCGTCCCCGTTTTCGATCTCCTCCAGGGCAGATTCGGCGATTCCTGTGCGCTGGGAAATATCGGTGAGGCTCAAGCCCCGCTCTTCCCTCACTTTCCGAACCCGTTCTCCCACCAGTGCGGGACTGTCTTCGTCAACAGGTCCCGGGCCGATATTCTCCATGAAGGCCTTTTCTTCATCCTTGATGGCAAATTGGTCGCTGATATCACTAAGAAAATCCGAGTAGGGGTCTCGTTTCTGTCCACTATGTTTGCTTTTTTCATTCATGACAATTACCTCTATCTCCCGGCTTCCGATGCCTCTGCGATTATGCGCTTAGTGTATCATTCGACACCAGCGCCGGTCAAGTGCATGGTTTCGCCCCAAATCCACCATCTAATTTGCGCATCATGAGTTTCACCGGGTGATCTGGCGAAATCTCTGGTCACCAGCAAGGTGTCAGATGCGAGGCGCCGAGGAGCGACGACTGAGCCGTATAAACAATACGTCGCAAGGAGGAGCGAGCGAAGGCAACGCAGCAGATGATATCTTGATGGCGGATCAGGGTTCACAAACACGGCTCTGCAACCCTACGCATGGGAAAATGCCTCGGCCCGTGGAACCGAAAGGGTTTACAGGTTTCCCTATCAGGTCTCAAGGACAAAAATGACTTCCATTCTCACCCGGTACTCAATGATCTTTCCATCCTCGACCGCTACTCGTTGTTCCAAAACGCGCAGACCCGTAATGCCTCTCAGGGTCCGATTGGCTCGTTCAAAACCCGCCTTGATAGCCTCCTCAAAGCTAATGGGAGAGGCCGCGATAATCTCCGAAATCCTCGCTACACGCTCCATAAGTATTTCCTCCTGGTACGACGGCAAAACAGACTCCTTCACAAAACCCGGGCTTGTTGAAAGCCGCCCTCCCTATTCCTTGACAGGAAGACCGGACATGGTATAAGTATTGACGTTCACTCAGGACCGGACGGGTCAAAAAGGCAAAATCAATCGTCAGATCGTCCGGGACATTCCCGAGCCGGGAATGGGGAGCTATGCCCCGCTATGCCGGAAGTTTTTGGATCAGATTTTATTTAGTTTCTAAACAACAAGGGCCGAAAAATCAATGATTATTTCCCCTTGAAACGCTTGCGCAGGGCCGCGGAACCCGGAAAGGAATGAACATGTCCGAAAATCAGTACCTGGTAGATGAACTCACCCTGACCGATTCATGGCGCATGTTCCGCATCATGGCGGAATTCGTTGAAGGATTTGAGGTCATGCCTGAAGTCTATCCCGCCGTGACCATCTTTGGATCTGCCAGGGCGAAACCCAAGAGCGATGATTATCAGAAGACCGTACAGGTCGCCCGGTTGCTTGTGGAACACGGATTCAATGTCATATCCGGTGGCGGTCCGGGTATCATGGAGGCCGCGAATAAAGGTGCGGCTGAAGCGGGAGGAAAATCGGTCGGACTCCATATTCATCTCCCAAAGGAACAGGCAGCCAACCCTTTTGCGAACGTCCGGCTGGATTTCAAATACTTCTTCATCAGAAAAGTGATGTTCGTCAAGTATGCCGTCGCCTATATCATAATGCCCGGCGGCTTCGGAACCATGGACGAACTCTTCGAGGCCCTGACACTCATTCAAACCAAGAGGATCAGGTCCTTTCCGGTCATTCTCATGGATTCCGGTTTCTGGAAAGGACTGATGGGCTGGTTCAAGGACACCCTCTTGACCCACGGGACCATATCAGAGCAGGACCTCGAACTCCTGCATATGGTGGATAGCCCTGAAGAGGCCGTAGATATCGTCAGACAAATGGTGGTAGTCTAGGTTTGACAGTACCCCTCTCTGATGACCTTTTGCTGCGGGCCCGGTCTTTTGGTATTGCCTTATCCCGCGCCCAAAGTGAAAAACTTGCGCTGTTTGTCACGGAATTGTGGTCCTGGCGGGAAAAAATGAATCTCGTAGGGGTCACCAGTCAAGACCGGTTGATCCGGGAACTTCTCCTGGATTCCCTCATACCCCTCCCCCATATCCCACAAACAGGCACTTTACTTGACTTGGGATCAGGGGCAGGATTTCCGGCGATCCCCCTGAAGATATGCCTCCCCGATGTTCATTTCCACCTTCTGGAACCCAAAGAGAAGAAGGCGGTATTCCTGAGACAGGTTATCCGCCTCCTCGATCTGGACCGAATCGAGGTCGTCATGGTAAGAATCGAAGAGGGAGGGGAAGTCCTTGCCTCGCATGGATACGGGATGGTTACCGCCCGTGCGGCGGCGTCTCTCCGGCAGACTCTCGAATGGTGCGGTCCTCACCTGCGAAGAAACGGCGTGCTGATCAGTTTTCAAGGAAGATCCTGGAAGGAGGCCCTGAAAGAGAGTGCTGAAGTTATGAGAAAGCAGAAACTGGCGCTCTCCAGGAAATTGCCCTACCGGCTCCCCGGGATAACGGAAGAAAGAGTCATCCTGTTCTTTTCAAACGCCGGCGACTCATGAGGTCTCGCGGTGTCCGGGCAGGCCTCATGCGGCCACACGGTGCTGCGAAACCGGGTCAGTTCTTCAGGGCATCCATGATGGTCCGAAGCTGGAGATCTATGTACTTATCAAGCGTGAGCCGCTTTCTGAAATGCCAGCCCTTCAGGATCCACATGTGGGCCATCATGATAATGTTATATGCCATGAGGTCTACATCCACTTGTTTGAAGACCCCCTGCTTTATTCCCTCTCTGATGATCTCTCCAAAGATATTGCTCACATCCACCTCAAGCTGCATGACCCGTGACTTGGACGCCTTTTCCAGAGAATTGGATTTCTGGTAGATCAACAAGGCCTTTTCCTTCTGTTTGTCCACCACGCGAAAGTAAAGTACCACTGCAATACCCAGTTTTTCCAACGGATCATCAATGCCCTTGATCTGTTTGGTGAGGCTGTGCTGAAAAATGCTCAGGACATCTTCCATGATCATCAGCATGATTTCCGATTTCTTCTTTACATAATGATAGGTCACCGGCAAAGATACACCGGCCTTTTCGGAAATCTCCTGGATAGAGGTGGCGGTAAATCCTTTCCTGGCATAGAGGGCACTGGCCGCATCAATGATCTTTCGTCTCACCTTGTTGGAGGCCGTTATTTGATCAAGGACGGTCAGTTTCTTCATTGGAGGATTCATCTTAACTTCCCTTTCTCAGGAAAAAGGAAACGGAGGGCTGTGGCCAGGAGGTCTTCGATGCACTCCTATTTCTGATACTTGAAGGAAACATTGACCCTCGCCCTGTAGGCAGTGACCTTACCGTTCTCAATTGTCAGATCCAGTTTTGTGATTTCCGCGACCCTCAAATCCTTTACGCTTGAAGAGGCTGTTTCAACTGCCGTCTTCGCGGCCTCTTCCCATGATTGGTCGCTTGTTCCCACCAGTTCAATAATTTTGTATGTGCTTCCGGCCATTTTCCCCCCTCCTTTGTTCTATTGCGGGTTTACGGCAAAGAGAATCTCCTCCTCGAATCTTCACCTCCTTTCGTCGAAAGTAGCTGCGCAATAAAGCCCTTCTGCCCTTGCGTATTGACCTATTGCGTTAAAGATATTTTTCACAAGCCACATTCATCCGTACTTTGTGAAAACATATCATATTCCTTCCAATTATATTCATGCAAAATTCTACGTCAAGTCATAACTGGTTTCCATCCCGGAGACCCCAGGCATTAAGCTGTTTCAGCATCCTCTTTCGATGACTTCCCGGCCAGAAATAGCGACCACAACCCCTGCAGACCCTTATCTTTCCGCGACTCTCATAAAAGACATATTCAGGCACTTTCTCCATTGCTTCTTCGTTGCCGGCCGCTTCCAGGACTGTGTTGCACCGAAGACAGCGGGTAAACCATCTCGATGGATCAGGATCGAGATCCAACCGGACAAAAAGTTCCTCCAGTTGTTCCTCCACATGATCGGAATGGAGGAAAACCGCCTCCGGGGAGAGGTTCAACTTTGTCCTGTTCCTGGTCACCAGCCTGCGATCCTGTCGCATCAAATCCGCCAGTTCTCCCTTGGAATAATGAGATTCATAGTGTGTGTCGTATCCCAGAACACGAAGCCACGTGGCCAGCCGGCCCAGCATGGAATCCACGACGAATTTCATTGAAAATGGCCCTTCTGATTTGTTGACGCTCCCGCCCAAATAGTATAGTAACTATTCAGGTTGCTTAAGCTGTAGCCGATCTACCTGTATAATTATAAACCAAAAGCGCACCGCAGGGGAGTGCTTTTCCCTTTGCGCGGGAGAGACTTTCATGGACAAGATAGTGATTGAGGGCGGATATCCCCTGCAAGGAAAGGTGACCGTGAGCGGCGCAAAAAACGCCGCGCTTCCCATTATTACTGCATGCCTGCTCACAGGCGGGTGGCACCAGCTTGAAAATATCCCGTCCCTCAGGGACATAAGGACGATTATTCAGATCCTCTCGAAACTCGGCGTGGTCTTTGAATTCAACCAAAATACCCTGAGAGTCAACTCCGATGAGTTGGTTGGACATGAGACCCCTTATGAACTGGTGAAAACCATGCGGGCCTCCATCCTCATCCTCGGCCCCCTTCTGGCCCGATACGGCCGCGCGAAGATTTCTCTGCCCGGCGGCTGTGCGATCGGGGCACGGCCGATCAACCTCCATCTGAAGGCCCTGGCTGCCATGGGCGTGGACATGTTCCTGGACCAGGGATACATCAACGCCAGAGTCGACCGCCTGAGAGGCGCCGAAATCTTTTTCGATATGCCTACCGTAACAGGGACGGAGAACATCATGATGGCTGCGGTACTCGCAGAGGGGCAGACGACCCTGAGAAACGCGGCCCGCGAACCTGAGATTCAGGACCTGGCTTCCATGCTCAGAGACATGGGAGCGGATATCGAAGGAGACGGAACCCATACCATCACGATCCGCGGGGTCAGAGAACTGAAAGCGGTCCGGCACACGGTCATTCCGGACAGGATTGAGGCAGGAACCTTCATGATAGCCGCCGCTATGACCCAGGGAGAGGTACAGATTCTCGGATGCAGGCCTGACCACCTCGGGGCGGTTTCAGAGAAACTGGAAGCGGCAGGTGCGCAGATTCGAGCGATTGAAGGGGGCGTGGCGGTAAAAGGACCGGAAATAATCAACAGCGTGGACGTGAAAACCATGCCTTTTCCAGGATTCCCTACGGACCTGCAAGCTCAGTTTATGGCGGCCATGTGCATTGCAGAGGGCTGGAGCATGATCCGGGAAACCATTTTTGAAAACCGTTTTATCCACGTCAACGAACTGGAAAGGATGGGCGCCTGCATAGAAATCAACGGCGGCCAGGCCCTTGTGCGCGGCTGCGATCATCTCCTGGCAGCACCGGTCATGGCGACCGACCTCAGGGCGAGCGCCTGCCTGATCCTTGCGGGACTTGCGGCTGAAGGCGGCAAAACGGAAGTTCACCGCATCTATCACCTGGACAGGGGGTACGAGGCCCTGGAGAAAAAATTCGCCCATCTGGGGGCGAAGATCTGGCGTCAGAGCGAATGAGGGATGTGCAATAGGCCCCTCATACCCCTCCTGCTCATATTCATGGCCGGCATTGTCACAGGCCATGCCCTTCTGGAAGGGGTCGGGGCTTTTCTTCTTCCCCTGCTTTCCACCATCTCTTTTCTGCTTTTCCTCTATCTTTTCCTGCCCAACAGGCTCAAAGCGGGTTGTATCCTGATCCTTTTCTTCCTGTGCGGAATGTTTCTCGAGGTTCATTCCCGCGCGCCTTCCAAAATCCTCCCTCTTGTGCAGCAACATCAAAGGGTCGTTATGGAGGGGACCCTGCTGGAACCCGTGCAGATTCTCGATAGAAACGCCAAGCTGCGGGTCATGGTCCAAACGGTCTTTTTTCAGGGAACAGCCATTCCCGTGCGCGAAAAAGTGCTGGTTACCGTGTACCGGCACGTGCCGCAAGGCCTCCAGCCCGGGAGCAAAATACGATTTCCGGCCAAACTACACTCTTTCACCAATTTCAGGAATCCCGGTGCATACGACTATGTAACAGCCATGCAGGCAAAGCGGTTTAGCTGTTCCGCCGCGGTTTCGGACGGCCGTTTCATCGTGCCCAGGGGCAGAGGTCCTCTTACGTTTCCTTACGGATACCTGGAAATAGTCAGGCAGCCTCTCAGGCAATTCTTTCAACGGAGCCTTTCTCCGGAAGACGAAAAGCTTTTCAGAGCCCTGATCCTGGGCGAACGCCGGGACATCGGTCCGGCCCTGAGGGAGCCATTCGCTCGAACCGGCCTCGGTCACATACTGGCTGTCTCGGGCCTCCACATCGGACTGGTGTCATGGGTGGCCTTCTTTTTCTTTAAATGGCTTCTGACCCGATCGTACCGCCTGACCCTGGCAATCAATGTTCGAAAGGGGGCTAGCCTTCTAACGTGTGTGCCCGTGATAATGTACGCATCCCTCGCCGGACTCCAGGTCTCCTGTCAGAGAGCCATGATCATGGCCTTGGTCTTTTTCGCTTCTATTCTGCTGGATCGCGAAAAAGAGATCTGGTCCACCCTCGCGATCGCAGCATTCATCATCCTGGCCATGGAACCCATGGCTCTTTTCAGCATAGATTTTCAGCTCTCCTTCGGTGCCGTCGTGGGAATACTCTGGCTGTCTACCCCCTTCTTTTCAGGGAAGGGTGCTCCGTTGGAAAACCAATCAATGCTGAAACGGTTTTTCATCTGCTTGAAACGCAACCTCATGGGACTTGCGGTCGTCTGTCTTGCCGCCCAGATCTTCCTCTTGCCGTTGATCGTTCACTATTTTCATCGAGTATCTCCCCTAGCCCTTTTTGCGAATATCACCACAATCCCTCTTCTCGGCTTCTGGATCATTCCTGCCGGGCTCCTGGCTGCGTTGTTGCTTCCCTTCAGTCCCTTTCTCGCGACCCTGCTCCTGCAAACCGGAGCCACAGGGCTCCACGCAATGATGGCGATCATCAGGTTCTGGTCGCAATTGCCGTTCGCGAGTTTCTGGATGTTCACACCCA
>CAZONI010000022.1:0-45564 GCA_964581175.1 uncultured Desulfobacteraceae bacterium | reverse complement strand
GCTCGACGAAGTCGAGAATGCGGAGGGGGTAGCTATCCCACGCTGATAAGTCGCAGAAAAGACCAGCCCGGAGCCTCGGAACGGAGGAAAAAGCTTCCTCGCCGAGCTTCGGGATTCGATTGAAACTCTCTCTTCCAAGCCCCGCACCGGGAGAACGTTTACTGGTCCTCCACCCGGGGGGTGAGAATTTACTTACGGCTAAGGATGAACTCCCTGAGGCATACGGCATTGTTGTATTTTTCATTCTTTGCCGCATAGAGCAATGTCACGGTGCCTTCCTTTGTCTTTGTACGGATGAGGTCTATCAAGTCCTTCTTTTCCTTCAGTTGTTCGAAGTATTTCCCCCTGAATTCCGACCACTTTTCCGGATCATGGGAAAACCACTTTCTTAACTCGTTGCCGGGCGCGATATCCCTCAGCCACAGATCAATCTTTGCCTTCTCCTTGGACACGCCGCGCGGCCACATCCTGTCAACCAGCATCCTGCAGCCGTCGGTCCGTTCCGGCGCATCGTATACCCTTTTGATCTGCAAGCCCATCTTAACCCCAACACTGTTCACTTAAGGCCCGAGAAGGCATGCCCACCAGCTCGGCTCCCCCCAACCCCCCTTTGGAAAGGGGGGCGAGGGGGGATTTCTCACTAATCTTGTTGCGAGCCGGGAAGTATCAATTGCCCGACCTTCCCACGCCTTCCTCAGCAGTTGTCACGTACTGACGGTACACCTCATGGATGAGATCCCGGTCGAAGTCATATTCTTCACGCAGCATGGCGTCCTTCTCCTCTTTGCTGAAGTACTCCATGATGGGGATAAAGAAATGCCGATCCTCCTTTTCGATGTGTTTTGGATAGAACTCGACCAGGGACTTCACGCAATCAAAGATAGTAAAGACTGCTTTATCATCGCCATTCCGGTACGCAACGTTCGCCTCTACCAATCTCCCGGTCAGGTTTCTTCCCTTTCGATGATCCGCCATCAGCTCCTCTATGATGCGCTTGTGATCCTTGGAGATGGGCTTATTGCCGAGATCTCGAAACAGAATATCTTCTTCCTTTCCGTGATGGCACCGATCCGCATACGTCCGGATAAAATCCACCGCAGTTTCAATAAAGGAGGTATCCGCTTTCTCCTCCCTTTCCCACTGCTGCACTTTTTGCCTCATGACCTCGATCATTCTCTCTATAACCCTGTGCTCGATCATCAAGGGACCGATGGGCATCATAGCCACGTACCTCCTTTCAGGTTATTCCTCCCAGTGAATGCATTCAACCGGACATGAGTCTATTACCTCCTGGATCAGATCCTCAGGACCGCCTTCCGGCATGATGACCTCTGCCTTCTCCGTTTCCTCATTGAGCCTGAACACCTCTTCGCACATCTCCTCACACGTCCCGCAACCGATGCATTCTTCTTCCTCTATAAACACTTCTTTTCCCATGCTAGCCTCCACTGAGTCTCCTCCCGCAAAGCGGAAAGCCATAGAGCAGTCCTGCCGTCGACGCTCAGGGGGAAGGCTTTTCTTCCGTTCCGAGGCTCCGGGCACCGTCTTTTCAGAAAAGGCTTCCCCCCTGAGCCGCACGCCTTTCTGAATCGGCAACCGGCTCGTGCTCAACATCTATTTGAAGACCGACACGACAACAAAGTGCCGGCTTTCTTAGAGCTTCTTCAGGGACGCGTCGATGAAGTGAGGGAGATCCGCGGGACTGCGGCTCGATACGAGGTTGCCGTCCTCTACCACTTCTTGATCTATGAACTCGGCCCCGGCGTTCTTGATGTCCTGGATTACGGACTTCCATCCGGTGATCTTGCGGCCCCTGATCACATCCGCGGTGATCAAAAGCTGTGGCGCGTGGCAGATGGCGAACACGGGTTTTCCGCTCTCCACGAACTCTTTTGAAAAGCGCACCGCATCCTCGTCGACCCTCAATTTGTCCGGTGAATACCCTCCCGGGATAAGAAGGGCATCGAACTCCCCCACTGAAACATCCTTCACGCTTTTGTCGATCTTTACCGGCGTTTCCCTATTCTTTCCCTTGACCGTTTTCCCGGCATGCAGCCCCACATGGACGAGCTGGTGCCCTGCCTTTTTGAATGCCTTTGCCGGTTCGGAGTATTCCGAGTCCTCGAACAAATCCGTGATAATGACCGCGATCTTACTCATACCATTACCTCTTTTCATAGTGGGCGGTTCATCCGGTTCCTGCGTACTTTGACCGGACGAACCTCATTTCCGGATTGAAATCGCCCGTGCCCACAACCTCTTTGTGAATGGGCGCTAGCGTATCGAAAGCCCCTTGCTGTTCTCCCAGAGCCCGTGAATATTGCACAGTGCCGTGGCATGAAGGACGCCCGGTTTCTTGACTTTCATGCTCGCCGTCACCGAGTGATTAGTATACACGGGTCCCTTATTTGGTCCCTCCACGGTTTCCCCATGGGCGCTGAACTCGAAATTTCCGACCTGGCAGGCAAATTTCTCTCCCTCTGGATGGAAATAAAGCTGAATCCATCGAATATGATGCTCCGTCGTGTTGGGGTGGGCGACTTCCTTGCCCAGCGACACCTTGACCTCGAACACCTGGTCCGCGGCAACGCTGTCAGGACACTCGATGACAGGAACGTGTTTCTCGGCTTTCCAATCCGCTGTTTGATACAATTCTCCAATCTTTTTCATGATCATTCCTCACTTTCTTGTTTTTGGTGATGGATACGTTCAAGACGGGATTTCGCAAGGCTCAAGATGCGCTGCCTTCTCTCGTCGCGCCGTCCGCCCTCGATCACGGGCGGATTAATTCGTAGGGCTTGGCCCTCAAAGTCCACTCGCTGTCCGGGAATTCCTTTCTCAGGCGATCAAGGCCTTCTCTCAGGAACTTCGGTTCGTTGCCCGCTTTGTATTTCACGACCCCAAGATAGAAGACCGCCTCCGGTACCGGGAATGATCCTTGATATTTCTCAATTACCTCATTGAAACATTTGGTCGCGAGCTCATAATTATTTAAGGTAAGCTCTACCTTTGCCCCATCCAATATGATTCTTGCACACAATTCCGCCGGTGAAAGAAATCCCGTGGATCGATAGTGCTCCCGTCCGTCAGCGTCGAGGACGGCAACAGTCGGGGTCCAACTGACAAGTTTCTCCTGAAACATGTCATCGCGCTTTTCCTTGTTTATTCTCAAAGGAATGAACCATTCGGTTACCACCCTCGAGACATTGTCATCCGGCCATGTAACAGCGTCCAGCTGCTGGCATCCAATTCAATGTGGATTAAAGAAATCCATAAGAATGAGCTTGTTTTCATCCCTTGCCCTTTTGATCGATACATCCAATGACTCTTCCCATGTAATCATGTTGATCACCTCCATTTATCCATGAGTCCTGATGAACATCTTTTTGCCGACTGACACCTCCTGCCTGCTTTCTCCTTTCTCCACCCGGCGCGATTCCTGATCGGCTGCTCCAATTACTCGCCCTTGCCAAGCATTCTTTGGAGTACGCTCATGACATCTGATAAATCACCTTCATTGTTGCTCAGAAAACGGGGGCGCAACCGGTGTGCGAGCACTATGGTTTCCTCTTCCCGATCGGGTACAAGGAGGATGATCCGAACGCCCTGGAACAGATCGCGAAGGGAAACCATGCGTACAAGCTGTTTCCTGTCCTGAGCCTGGAGAATAACGATCGTATCGTGGCCGTACAAACGCTGCACCCTTCGAGCAAGTCCCTCGATCGATCGATAGACCTCTACCTTGCCCGCTGGAACGAGATCCTTCAGCCTCGTCTCAACTCCCATTCCCGGATCTTCCGGGGTGCTTGAATAGAATAATACCTTCACCCGATGCCGATCCTTCCAGTTTGCCGCAGACCACAATCTCACTCTCAAATAAAACAAGAAGTATGCCAACACGGACGGGGAAATGGATTTCATTTTTATTTAAACTGGTTATCTTGATATCTCGATGCGTGAACTCGAAGGGCTTACCTGCTCATCTGTCCAGTCAAAGAAGAAAATGTCCCATCGGGCAGGAATGTGTCTTGCAGAGTCGGATTGTTCCTATGAAGAAGGGAGTGAATGGGGATAGATCAACCCCGAGAGGATACGGCGTGCTTCTTGAGGAGTCCATACAGACGGGAGCGCGAAAGGCCCGACACCGCGCATGCCTGTTTGATATTGCCCCCGGTATGGGCCATCAGTTCTTCCAGGTACTGCCTTTCCGCCTCTGCGACGGCGGCCTCCCGCCGGTCCTGGAGGGTCGGAAAGGGTCGTCCTGAACCGGGAGCGCCGGGCTGAAGAACCTCGATCCCGTCCTCCTCTTCCCCCACCTGCTTCCGCTTCACCTTGATTCTTATCTCCGCGGGCAGGTGTGCGGGGAACAGCGTGGGGCTCTCTCCGGCTGCTGCAATGGCCCGCTCCAGGGCGTTGATCAGCTCCCGCACGTTGCCGGGCCAGTCATAGTCGAGAAGCGTATCCAGGAAGTCCGGAGAGAAGCCCTTCATCCCCCTTCCGGAACGTATGGAGGATTTGGTCAGGCAGTAGGAGACCAGCTCCTTGATGTCCTCGGGATGCTGCCTCAGCGAGGGCAGGGCGATAGTGAAGGTGCGAAGGCGGAACAACAGGTCCTTGCGAAACTGGCCCTCTCGAACCATCTCATCGAGATTTTTATTTGAGGCAGCGATGAGCCTGAAGTTGCTGGCAATCTCTTTTACGCTTCCTACCGGACGGAAGCGCCTCTCCTGAATCGCCCGGAGAAATGATCCTTGGATGGAGGGAGGAAGCTCGCTCACCTCGTCGAGGAAGAGTGTGCCTCCGTCGGCTTGCGTGATGAGGCCGATTTTTGACTTGTCTGCGCCGGTAAAGGCCCCCCTCTCATGGCCGAAGAGCACACTCTCCACGATGGTCTCAGGGAGGGCCGCACAATCCACCACCACGAAGTTCCTGTTTGCACGGAAGCTGTTGTCGTGGATGGCCCAGGAGAAGAGCTCTTTGCCCGTGCCGGTCTCCCCGGTAACGAGCACGTTTGCGTCACTTGCCGCGGCCTGCGCCAGCAACTCGATGCAGGTCCTCATCGCGGAACTGCTCCCCACGATCCCCTCCAGCTTCAGGGCGGTTGGCCTCACCTCGGATTGCCGCTCTTTCCGGTATTGGAGGGCCCGCTCGAGCGGCAGCATGATCTCATCGATTGACACACTTTTCTCAATATAGTCCCAGGCACCGTGCGTGATGGCAAGTTCGGCGCCATCCTTATCACTGAAACCTGTTATGATAATCACCTCCGGGCAGGACGGAGTTTCCCGAATACGCTGCAAGACATCCAGCCCGCTTCCATCGGGCATGCGCACATCAAGAATCACCACATCAAATGGATGAGAAGCAGCAATCTCAAGCCCCTCCTTAAGGGTAAACGCACAGGAGGGAGCATGGCCGCCGGCCCTCATCACGCTGGAAAGCGTGGAACAAATGAGCTGATCATCATCGATAATGAGAATGTTTGCCATGATGTTATGATTTAGTCTCCTCCCGCTGAGCCCCCTCGGGAGGCATCAGGGAGGAAGCCGTTCTTCAGCCGCGGCAAGAACACATGAAAGGCGGACCCCTTCCCCGCCTCGCTCTGAACGGTGACTGCTCCGCCATGATTCTTTACGATCCCATACACGACGGCAAGGTCCATCCCTGCTCCCTCGCTTTGCTCCCGGGTGGTGAAAAAAGGCTCGAAGATCCGTTCCATTGACTCCGGGCTCATGCCCTTCCCGCTATCGCTTATAGTCAGCCTGAGGTAGGGACCCGGCTCCAGGTCCGCAGGTGGGGATACAGCCTTTTCATCGATCTCCACGCTCACAAGACTTACCTCCAGCACTCCTCCGCTTTCCTTCATGGCGTTGACTGCGTTGGTGCAAAGGTTCAACAGCACTTGATGGAATTGCGTCGGGTCAGCCAGGATGTGAGTGGAGAAATCGACTCCGATGCAGGTTCGAATCTCAACACTCGCAGGCACCGCCGTCTTGAGGAGTTCAAGGGCCTCTTTTAAAACCCGTGCGATCTCGATTGGTTCCCGCTTGTGTTCATTCCGGCGGCTGAAGGCGGCGAGCTGCTTCAACAGTTGCCTTCCATGCTGCGCCGCCTCGAGCACATCTTTAAGGTACTCTGACGCCTGGCCCGTTTCACCGACGCTGCGAAGGGCCAATTCGGTATTCACGGCAATGGGCATCAGGATGTTATTGAAGTCATGTGCGATGCCCCGGGCAAATGTACCGAGAGCCTCCATTACCCGGCTCCGGCCAAGGACTTGGCCCCTGACCCCATGCGGTACCTCTGCCTGCGCGCGAGGGGTAATGTCGCGCACGACGTTCACTACTCCGGTCCTATTGCCCGAATCATCCACTATCTCCGTGACCGTGTTCTCCGTGCAGAAAACGTTGCCGTCCTTTCTCCGCATGCGATATTCGCAATGAAATACACCGCATTCATTGAGTGAAGGAAAAATCTTCGCCTCGAATTCCTCGTACATTTCTCTATTCACATGCAGGAATTCAGAGTGTCTTCCAATTACCTCTTTTTGGCCGTACCCAAAGATGTTTTCTACAGCGGGATTGCAGGCAGTGATAGCGTGAGTGATTGGACCTATTACGAAGACAGCATCGGTTAAGCTCGCAAAGACCATCTGCAACAAGGTCCTGGTGTCGCCGGGTTCCATCTCCGTCCTTTTCCTTTCAGCAACATCGAAAAAGAAAGAGGCAGTTCTCAAACGTACTCATACCCTTAGATTGTTAATCCCCGAAAAAAGGAAAATTGTCAATCCAAAACCACGACCGCATTGGATAACCGGAAATCGGCGTTATGAAATCCAGCCAAAAAAGACAAATTCCGATCTCACAGGACATAGTCCTCCTGTATAGGACAGATCGAGACGATTCATGAACGACCGGCAATCTCAAAATAGGCTAACTTATTATAAAACCAAAAGAATCATTCCAATGACGATGTTGGCATAGTTCTTGTTTCGGACGTATGAATAGGGTTTATCTGTAAGCACGGACTTTTCATTCGAGAATACGGGTAGGAGAAGCTGAACAATCTACTGCAATTTTTGGGCTATTGCAATTTTTGGGCGGGATGATGCTGACGCAGGTGAACATGCCTTGGCACTGTTGAGGCGGGTCTTCCATGCGAATTGGTTGTGCAGCATCCCGCTGAAAAACCATCAAACGAGGAGGATACTATGAAAGTGCGAGATATTATGAGCACCAACGTGATCACCGTCACCGAGAACACCCCGTTGAACGACGCCAAGCGGATCATGGAGGCCCACCGGATCCGGAGGCTCCCGGTGATGAGAAGGGACAAGCTTATGGGTCTGGTTACCATGCACATGCTGCTTGAGGCCGCGCCCTCGCCGGCTACTTCCCTGAGCATATGGGAGCTCACCTATCTGCTGTCAAAGATGACCGTCAAGGAAATAATGGTGAAAGAACCCGTCACGATCTCTCCTGACATGCCGGTGGAAGAGGCCCTGCGGATAGGGCAGGAAAAGAAGGTCGGCGCCTTTCCCGTAGTGGAGGACGGGAAACTGGTGGGCGTGGTGACCGAGTCCGACATCGTGCGGATAATGATCAGGGTCCTAGGAGTGAGGCGCGGAGGAAAAAGGATAGATATCAAGGCCCCTGCCGAGTTCGGCATCATAAAGCGGATCATGGATGTGCTCGACAAGACAAAGACAGTGCTGTTGAGCATAATGACGCTTCCGCCGGAAGAGGACGACGATGAGTGGCTGGTAATGCTGCGGGTGAGGAGCGAAGATGCCGGGCCCACCGTCAAAGAGCTCGAAGCTGCAGCTTTCAACGTGACCTATGTCGGTTAAAATTATTCAGGAGTGAGCCTCCTCCAGCAGAGCAGGAACAATCAGGGGGCGCCCCGAGAACGCTCTTCCAGATCCCGGATCGTGAGAACATATCCTGGGCCTCCGCAAGAAGTGGAGAGTTTTGGTACAACCAAGGGCAACAGCACGATGAACCGTCTCCGTCAAAACTCTCCTTGGCAGGCCGGATCGAAGACAACAATGAAAAAAGGAGGTCTTCCACGGGAGGATTTCAGGCCTTGCTGTTGAGAAGCACCTGTCCTATTCCTTGATGTATAACCTGGCAAAGGGGAGGATCAGGTCTCTTTCGGCGAGGGTCTTCCGGGATCTTACGATGAAGAACCAGTTCGATCCGGGGCTGACCACTCTGCCTGAAACCCTCGCAGATCTCACTAGAATCACTGCTGAAAAAGGCTCTGTCAAGCTCTAAGAAATTCCCCTAGTAGTCTCTCCCCTCCCGTTCATATCGTCGCTTGAGGAGACATACTATACCATATATTGTATGACACCAGAGTTTTCCTCCGCTGGCCCCAAATCTGAAAAACGGGCCATTTTCAGAAATATCCTAGTGAAAATCAGTATTCTCCCGATAGACAGATCCTCCGGAGTCACTGTAGGATGGCTTAAACTCTTTTGATGATACGAGGAGGTGAAAGGTGGAGCAAATCATCGACGTTCTGGTGGCGAGACTTTCTCAAAAAGGAGTTTCTCCCGATGAGGTTCCTTGGCTGGTCAGGGACGTGCTCAATGGCGTCGGTGGAGCCGGGGAACCCGCCGTGACCGCGGTCAACCAAAGGCTCTCAACCCTTGGGTGGGACGGCGAGATACTTGATGAAGTCACTCTGGCGATCATCATGTATCTTGCTGAAAAAAGCGATGAGGACCAGTTGAGTGGGTATCGCACATTGGCCTCGTTTTGAGCATGCAGCTGCATGATCAAAATAGAAGAGGCGAATATCCGTGGAAATGCTTGCTGAGCGATATCTCTATTCTATGACAGGTGAAAAAGGATGGGAGGAGGCCGCCGATGTCGAGATTGGCACAACTGATTGATGCCTTGGCAGACTCTGATTATACCTACCACTACAGATCTGCAAAGTCTTCACACACGTGCATGCTTTGCCGCAATCAAGCGAGTGCGTTCACCGATGAGTGGGCGGAGCTCGAATTTCAGGTCTCCGGGTTGTGCCAGCAGTGTCAGGATGAATACCTCGGGAACAAAAAAGCCGGGAATTGCAGCGACTAAATATTCCCGGTTTCAAACGCTGTCAGATAGAATCTAATGGGATAACATGCGCGGTCACCATCAGGACGCGGGAGGAGACAAGGTGTTGGAAAAAATAGTGATTCGAAGAGATCCGACTGCGCCGGGCACGCATTTGCTGCCCCTGCTGGAATTGCTCAACAGGTTCTTTCCCGAATGTGAGGTTCATATTGTGAGCAAGGCTGAGACGGCCGAGTACCGGGATCCGATGGATCGACCTCGAAGCGGGCTTTGATTCTGATACCATGGCTAACATTCTGATTATTGACGATCAGCCTTACATGACGCTGCTGCTTGCAGAGGAATTGGCAGATGAGAGGCACCATATCAGGCATCTCGAGGACGCAGATTACCTTATGAGCTTTCTCGATGAGTCAAGACCCGATGTTGTTCTCTTGGAGCTGTATTTACAAGGAGTTGAAAGATGGGACCTGCTGGACAGGATAAAGAAATATGACCCTTCCCTGCCGATCCTTATCGTGAGTGCGTACGACAATTTTGTGAAAAGTCTTCATCTGCACCATGTGGACGGCTACCTCCTCAAAGACATACACATAGACGACCTCAAACAGAAGATTTATCAGAGCCTGGCAAAGCCGTCACCGAAGAGCAGTGCGAAGAAATCAAGGGATTACGCGGAGGCGTACTGTAATAGTACGCCGCACAAGCAATCCCGCAGAGTTACGCTGACTCGTCCCGTCACAGGCGGGAGATTGTGAAAAATAGCCATTTATGGAGGGAAAGCGGATTGATCGAGAGCGACGAAGAAAGACGGCCCCGGGAACAGATCACAGCGGTTACGAAATTTGAGAAAGGTCCGGGGGTTCAAATCATGGCTTGCAATTTTAGAATTCTCCTGCATCAAAACAGTGAAAGCGCTCACCTGAGGTTGATGGGCAATTTTGACGGCACTTCGGCCCATCAATTGCTCAATACGATAAAGACGTGTTTGAAGAATGCCGACAGAGTCTTTATCCACACCGACGGCCTAAAAGACGTCCATCCCTTTGGTATGGCGGTTTTTCAGAATAATTTTTCCGGCATCGGTCCACCGCCCGGCGGTTTCATTTTTACCGGGGAAAAGCTGGCGCCATGAAAACGGTTACCTGAAGGGACATCAATAGTAATACCAGATGGTCCCGTATTGGGAGACGTCCTCTCCGGCCTTCCGCAATTTCTCCAGGTAAGCATGGATGGAGACATCCGTATAGACAAAGGTATCCATGAGAGAAAGCTTCTTCTCCCACGGATGGAATTCATACACGCGCCGGCCGTCAGGCAGTATCGATATGACATCGCGGTGCTGTCTGGCCCGTAGATAGTTCTTGCCCAGGAGCGGCACATTAAAGACGATCTCGTCCGTTCTGACCGTGCCCGGAAGCAGACGGGCTTCTTCGTGCTGTTCCTGGAGCAGCCTTGCGATGGGGACGCGGTATTCGTCTGTTTCCTCTTTACCTTTGGTGTTGAAAGTATAATAAGGGGTCACGCCGATCAGTCGTAATTTCAGCCGGAGGGCCGCTGCTTCGAATTTCTTCGAATTGAAAAAAGTGTATACGAGCTGATTGTACACATCGATGCCGTAGCGGCGGAATTTCTGGACCGCGTCCATGCTCTGGGGCGTGATTTCATATGGGTGCTCGAAGTGGGTCACTACGAGGATCTCCCTCTTTCCGGGCACATGATAACGGTTGATGGTCCGCACCAATGATTCCGTCATCCTTTGGGGCAGGGTAACGGGGGTCCGCGTACCGATTCTTATCCTCTGGATATGCTTGATGCGGGAGAGTCCGGAAAGGAGACCCTCGATCCTGCTGTTGGAGAGGATGAGGGGATCACCTCCCGTAATCAGGACTTCATTAATTTCCGGTGTATCGGCGATCCATTCTATGGCATTTTTCAGCTTGTCCTTGGACATAACTGCGTCCCGTGAATAGACATCCTCCATCTCCCAGTTTCGCTGACAATAGACGCAGATTTGGGGACAGGTCAGGACCGGTTTGAGGATGACGATCATGGGGTAGCGCCGGGTGATGCCCTCTATGGGCGAAGTATCCTTTTCGAGCATAAAGTCCATGGAACATTCGTTGGATCGCCTGAGCTCGATCATTTTCTCCACATAGTGCAGGCTCGGAATGACCTGAGCTCTCACCGCATAGTCCCGGGTCCGGCCAGGGCCATAATCCATGAGGGAGAGATAATACGGGGTAATTCCGAAGGGGATCCGGTTCTCCCGCGCCAGCTTAACGGCGCGATAGTCCTCATCCTTCAACCTGATAAGGTCATTGAGGGTATCCGCGTCCCTGATGATGTGCTTCGTGTGCCATTTCCAGTCTTCCCATTCCGCATCTGTGGCATGGAAATAGGTCATGATCCGGGATTTGTTGACACTGCGCCTCCGGACCGCATTGTTGTCCAATCCGCAGGGATACCTGTCCAGATATCGCCGGGCCTCTCTGGCCATTCCCGAGAGGTCTTCGGATCGGAGCTGAGCGGCCTCCCTGCCGTGATGTATGAGGAAGGCGGGAACATCCTCGGAATAGATCCCCGTCTTTCCCATGATCCCTTTCAGCAGATTTTCGAGTTCCGCGAAGAAACCAGGATCGGGTTTTTCAATAGCATCCATATCACCATGAAGGAGATCATTGACGTATTGAAGGAAGCTGAACCCTGTCAGTCTTTCATTCCTGGCGGACAGGATCGTCCTGAAGGCCTTGACCGAATCCCGCAGCAGGACCCATTCCAGCGGAGGCGTATCATGCTCTCCGTCAAATGAATCGGTAAGAATGCAATTTAGAAATTCTCTGGTCAATGTTCCCTTCATGCCCAGTGAATGAGAGGAAAGCATGATGGCCTTCCAATCGGGGGCAATATCCAGTATATCGAGGACCCTTTTTCTTATGAGGCTTCCTTCCTCATCCAGGGTCATGTCTTGTTGCGTTCGACCTATTTCTAAAGTGCTCAAACTCATGCTATCTCCTCTTTATTCAAAAAAATAAATGCCTTGATAAGATTTGCTCATCCGGCACACGTGCCGGAGCGAGTCCCCGCCCGCAGAGCGGGAAACATCATGAAGCCTTCGAGGGCTGCTCAGGGAGCAAGCCATTTCTTCCGTTCCGAGGCTCCGGGCTCCTGATCGGACGAGCGGCTATGATTTCAGCATCGATCGCATGGGACAGGGTAAATATTTATCGTGGAGGTTCCGGTTTCTTGAGCCGGATTCAAGATGTAATCACCGGGGCCGTTCAGGGCAGGAGCCACACGAAGTCATGCAAATTTCTCAATACCAGAGCCATAATACACTAACCGGGCATTCATGTCAATGGTCGCACACCGGTCGGGTAGTGCATGCGATTCATGGGTTCCCTGCTCGGTTAAACCGCGAAAGAGTCAGTTTATCAATCGGGAACGAGGTCTTGCCGTCACAAATCAGCTCCTGAATGAGTTTGCCCGATCCAGGCCCCAAACAGACCCCATGCCCGCCATGGCCACATGCCATAATAAATCCCTCAATGCCGTCAACTTTTCCCAATATCGGAAGGTCATCCTCTGTCTGAGGGAAAAAATTCGCATAGGAACGAATCAAACGGACGGTTTTGAGCATCGGCATAGCCCTGACGTTTACCCTTGCAATGAGTTCTATCTCCTCTTGAATGGTTTTTTTATCGTATCCCGCTTTCCTCCAGCTCGCACCAATAAGAAGATTCCCGGCGGTCTGCTGGCTCATAATGAGGCCGCAACCTAAGCCTTCATTTTTCCCGGCATCTTCTTCAACCATGTAGGAGGCACCCATAACGGCGTGCGAAACAGTCGGAGGCAACTGTTCGGTAACCAGCATGGCCATTTGAAACGGAAAGACCGGCGTCTTGACATCAACCATTTCACTGATAAAGCTCCCCCAACTCCCGGCGGCATCTACGACGAGGTTCGTTTTGATCGTTCCTTTATCGGTAACAACACCTTTGACCGCACCGCCGGCAGCCTGTATTCCCAGGACCTCGGTATGGTGCAAAAGTCTTGCCCCAAGCTTCCGGGCTTGTGAGTTCAATGCAAGAACAAGAAAGATGGGATTGGTTTTTCCATCGATGGGACTATAGACGGCACCGAGGACCCTCTCCTCAGAAAGATGAGGTTCCAACTCAAGAACCTGTTTGGCATCAATCAGTTCCAGAGGATACCCATCTTCCGCTCTTTTCTTGAGATGCGCTTCTACAAAAGGAACTTGCGTTTCCTCTTCTATAATCAACAACCCGCCGCCCCGCACGTACTCAAAGTCCGTTTCCAGTTCTGCTTCAAGCTGCTTGTGGATACCAAGGCTGTGCATGGCGAGTCTTATATCGATTCCAGGCTTTCTCGTTATCGACCAGACAAAAGCAGCATTGGCGCCCGATGCCTCTCCTGCTTTCCAACCCTTTTCCACCAAAACGACATTTTTTCCGGCCTGCGCCAGAAAATAGGCAACCGACGAACCCACCACGCCGCCTCCAATTACGACCACTTCAGCTTCATGAGGAACCATGTAAAGTCTTCCTCCCGACAAGTACCATATGCTAATGAAATCTGTTCACTGTCCGCTTCGCTCAAGCCGCAGATCACAGAGTCAACTGCTACTGCTTTTTCCTTTCCGCCGGCTCAGCCGCAGCCAGTACGCCGAGGGCAACCGGTTTGATCGACGGCCTGGGTTGTAAACACCCGACACCTTCGGCAGACGCATCGAGCCGGTGTCTCATCATCTCGATCATAGAAGGCCCGCACATTCGCCCCTCACAGGGCCCCATGCCCATGCGCGTCATGCGTTTGAAATCTTTAATCTGAAGTGTGTCGTCGCTCAGCGCCTCTTTTAATTGTTTGAGGGTTACTTCTTCACAGCGGCATATGATCGTGTCATCCTTCGCCAGTTCGTAAAGGCCCCTGCGTGGCAAACTGATGTCGTCGAGTACCCTTCGGAATCGCCCAATTTTATCGAGCCTTTTCAGGCAAGGCTTTATCTGCTCGCCCGCATCTCTACTCGAAAGGTACCCCAACGAACTCGCCGCAGATATCCCGGCAATACGGCCTTCTTCGATCGCGACTTTTCTTCCAGCCACCCCGGCCCCGTCTCCGACGGCATAGATCCCCGGCACGGTGGTTTCCATGGTCGTCGAGCGCAGGGGAATGTAGCCGCCCAGTCTCAGATCGTAACTGTGTTCGCACCCGGCCAGCATGGTCAGCTCTGTTGAAGACACGAGACCGTACCCCAGGCAGATGGCGTCCACTTTAACCGTGCGCGCGGTGCTAGGCCTGAACCTCCAGTCTCTATCCACCTTTGCAATTACCGCCTCTTCGACCTGCTCCTCCCCATGGGCCTCACAAATAATGTGACCTTGCAGCAGGGGAACACCGGCCTTCCGGATGCTGCGAAGGTATCCCAGACCTTCCTTCAGGAAATCCCAGTTGCCCCAAATCCCAAGGAACCTCCGGAGCCAATTTTTGTAAAAATTGCCTGCTTCCAGAATGGCCTCGATCTTGCCGCCGGCCTCGAGGATCTGGTATGCCAGTACGAGTTGCAAGGGACCGGTACCCGCAAGAAGGATATTTTCCCCCGGAAGCACACGCTCCGATTTGACGAGCTTTTGAGCCCCGCCGGCGGTGAAAACACCAGGAAGTGTCCAGCCCGGAAACGGAACCGGACGGTCATATGCGCCCGTTGCCGCGAGCAAACGCTTGAAGCCCAGAGCGGATGAAGCACCGTTGTGAGCCAGGGCGATCGTGCGGTTATTGAATATCCCCCAGACCAGGGCCTTATTCAGATACCGGATCTTGTCTCCCAGCAAACTGAATTGATGAAGCAGTTCCTGCCCTTCCTTATAATCCAGGCCCAGAGCCTCAGGATCGGCTACCTTGAAGCCTTTTTCGAACTGCCGGAAACACTGCCCCCCAAGTCGCTCATTTTCATCCACAAGCGTAACGGCGACCCCGGCTTTGGCCGCTTCCATGGCCGCTGCAACGCCGCCTGGTCCGCCACCGACAATGACAAATTCAGACTCTTCCAATTTTCAAGATTCCCGTCTTTTGAGATCTTTCCGGGTTTCAACCTGACATCCCGGAGTCGCAAGGGTTTGGCAGGCTTGGGTATTGGGAATGCCGTTTATGGTCATGCGGCACTCCTGGCACAGTCCGATCCCGCAATAAAGACCCCTGGGCCGCTCGAGCTTGTTGGTATAGCGAAGCGTTCTGCTGCCGGCGGCCAGCAGTGCCGCCCCGATGGTCTCGCCTTCGTAGGCAACGATCTTTTCGCCGTCCACCTCTATTTCAAACGGCTCGCCTCTTTCCACACCTTTAAAAACTCGTTTCCCGCCTGTATGCATACGTTTGTTCTCTCCTCCAGTTTCCATCCATAGACCGCCTAAGGCCTTTGAATCTTTAGTTCGATGAGGTGTCTTTTGTATTATTTCACCGCCCGCTCGCCCCGTTCGCGGGGCTTCGTTAAAGGCGCAAAGAGCGCAAAGCTGACCATTTTTTTCTTTTGCCATCCTTTCCCTTTCCGCCGTCTCAGCGGAAAGGGAAAAATCAAATTCTTTGCGAACTTCGCGGCGTTGCGGTGATAAAAAATTGTCCAATACGGCTACGACACCATATTAATTGATGCGCGCACTGAGCACCATTGTCCTCAATTCAGGATTCCAACCACCCTGCTCCTATCACGGCGTTATTACGGTTTCAATATATTTTTGGCCCGGAATGACGCCCGCCGATGCTGTCGGCTTTGCATTTCATCGACCCACAAGGCGGATCGTGATATACTATTTTTTAAGAAAAGAACACTCTCAAACGAAAAAGGTGCCTCTCTTGACCTAGGTCAAGGAAATCCTCGCAACAACCGGGATAATAGAACCATACGATGAGGCGGGAGAGATGGTACAGCGGTGTCTTTCCTACGAATGAACTTCCAGAAACAAGGAGGGAAAAACATGTTTTGTTATCAGTGTGAACAGACTTCAAAAGGAGAAGGGTGCACCAAAATAGGGGTCTGCGGGAAACGGCCCGAGGTGGCGGCCCTTCAGGATCTCTTGATCTACGCCTTGACCGGCCTTTCTCTGTATGGGGTAGAGGGAAGGAAGGTTGGGGTGATGGACGACGAGGTAAACGCGTTTACCTGTGAAGCGAGCTTCTCGACTCTCACCAACGTGGATTTCGATCCGAACCGCTTTGTCCCCATGATTAATCGGTGCGTGGAGCTGCGGGAAGGATTGAAAAGGAAGGTGGGCGCCGCGGGAGGCAAGGTGGATTTTTCCGAAGGACCGGCCACATTCACACCGGCCGGATCCCTCGATGAACTGGTCAAACAGGGGGAGGCAGTCGGCGTCCTGTCGAGACCCGATGTGGATGCCGATATCCGCTCCCTCCAGCAGACCACGGTTTATGGGATCAAGGGGGTTGCCGCCTATGCGGACCACGCCCGGATTCTCGGCCAGGAGGACGACAAGGTCTACGCCTTTATCCACGAAGGGCTCGCCGCGACTCAGAACAAGGGGTTGGGTCTGGATGACTGGGTGAAGATGGTTCTCAAGTGCGGTGAGATCAATCTCCGGGTTATGGAACTGCTGGATGCCGCCAATACCGGGACCTACGGCCAGCCGGTGCCTACGAAGGTGCCCCTGGGTGCGAAGAAAGGAAAGGCAATCCTCGTATCGGGACACGATCTCAAGGACCTGGAGGAGATCCTGAAGCAATCGGTGGGAAAAGGAATAAACGTGTATACCCACGGAGAGATGCTTCCCACCCACGGTTATCCTGAACTGAAAAAATACTCCCATTTTTACGGGCACTACGGCACCGCCTGGCAGAACCAGACGAGGGAGTTCGCGGAGTTTCCGGGCGCCATCCTCATGACGACCAACTGTATTCAGAAACCCAAAGACTCCTACAAGGACAATCTTTTCACCACCGGCCTGGTGGGTTGCCCCGAAGTAACCCATATAGCGAATAAGGACTTCTCACAAGTCATCCGGAGGGCCCTGGAGCTGCCGGGCTTCGAAGAGGACAAGAGCGGCAAGGAGGTGATGTGCGGATTCGGACACAACGCGGTAATGAGCGTGGCCGATAAGGTGATCGATGCGGTGAAGAGCGGCGCTATTCGCCACTTCTTCCTGGTAGCAGGCTGTGACGGGGCCAAACCAGGCAGGAACTACTACACCGAGTTTGTGGAAAAGGTCCCGAAAGACTGCGTGGTCTTGACCCTCGCGTGCGGTAAGTTCCGGTTCTTTGACATGGACCTGGGCGATATCGGGGGGATCCCGAGGCTCCTCGATGTGGGGCAGTGCAACGATGCCTACTCGGCCATTCAGATCGCCGTGGCCTTATCGAATGCCTTTAATGTAGGGGTGAACGAGCTTCCGCTCTCCATGATCCTTTCCTGGTATGAGCAGAAGGCGGTCGCTATCCTGTTGACCCTTCTCCATCTGGGGATTAAGGACATCAGGCTCGGACCCAGCCTGCCGGCTTTTATCACTCCCAACGTCCTGAAGGTGCTGGTGGATAATTTCAACATCATGCCCATCAAGACGCCGGACGAAGACCTGAAAGCGATCCTCGGGTGAGCCCCCTCCTGCCAGCCCGGAGGCAGCGGGTGGCCTCCCGGAGAGCTCAGGGAGCAACCAAATGGGGTTGTGCTCGGAAAGCAGGGGAACGGGATGTCCCCGGAGCGGCGCATGTTGGCCCTGGAGTCCCGCCACAGGTGGGAAAGGGCCAACATGCGCAGTCAACGGAGCCAGGGACGGCGAAGCGAACGGAGCGGAGGGAATGTGCCGTTTTCCTGCTCAAAGGGCGTCTTTTGGCAACTCTTATCAGAAGCCGATGGCGAGCAAAGGAGCGTGCTGCTCAGGGGAAGCCCTTCGTTCCGAGGCCTCCGCGCTGGTTCTTTTTGTGGCGCCCTCTTGACCAACCACTTCAGAAAAAGCTTGCCTCTGAGCCGCGAGCCCGTCTGGATCCGGAATCAGCAGAACCTACTCCGTCCCACCGGCACAAGCAGTCCTATCACTTCCTTCGATCAACAAAGCTCCCGGCAAACTGCACAAAGTGATAGACATCGGCGAAATTGCTGACCAATCCTACGGACACCCTCACCGCTCCGAAACTCTTGCCGTCGATGCACAGCCGGAAATCATCCAGAGTCAGGCGTTCCTGAGGCTGATTGAAGCACCCGGCCAGTTCGGTTTGCGACAGGCCGAGCGCGATTTCTCCACCGCCGGGATTGCAAAAGCAGCCGGTCCGCAGTGAAATCTTGCGGGCGTTGGCTTCGGCCTCGATCCGGCGATGATCAAAGAAACGGCCCTCAGGGTCATAAAAATTCATCGTAATCGTCCCGCCGCGCGCGCGGATATTCAGCGGCCCGTAAAAGCGGACAACCGGCGCCCCGTTGCTGTGGCGCACGGCCTGCAAGTTCTCCAGAAGCCAGCCGGTCAGACACTGCACACGCGTGTGGATCATATCCAGGCCCACAGCCGTCAGATGCCGCAGGCCGATTTCGACGGCAGGCAAGGTCAGATAATTGAGCGTCCCGTCTTCAAAACCTGCTTCATCGTCAGCCATGTAATAGGTATCACCCTGCACCGAAGCTACCGTGATGGTGCCTCCGGAAAACCAGGGGCGGTGTAATTCCTTCAATGCGCTTTTCCGGGCAAGCAAGCAACCGACGCCCGTAGGATATCCAAACATCTTATAAAAGGACAGCGGGACGAAGTCGGGTTTCCAGCGCGCCAGATCCAGCCGGTTCGTTGGAACGAATGCAGCGACGTCCACGAGCACATCCCATCCCTTTTGGTGTGCCTGTTCGATCCATTCCAACGGATGCTGCACACCGGAAAAATTCGATTGCGCGGGATACGCAAACAGGTTCTTACCACCGGGCCGCGCCAGATCGAGGAACTCGGAGAGCTGGGATTCATTGACCCGCATATCCGGAAGCTCCAGCGGAACATACGTCGGTTGTGCGCCGCGAGCACGAGCAAATTCGCGAATCCCGTTGACAGAATTATGATTGTCGAACGTCAGCAGGTACTGATCGCCTTTACCGAATGGATAGGACTCTCCCACCAGTTTCAGGGCCCCGCTGGCATTTGGTGTAAAAATGGCTACATATTCCTCTGGATCGGCGTGAAAGAACTCCAGGATGTAATGGCGCGCATGTTCTACCAAATCGGTCATGGCCAGGGATGTGGGATTGGATGAATGGGGATTGCCGAAGACATGGTTGCGTAACAGTTCGTGGTGTTCGCGTACTTGTTTATCGGCATACAAATTCCCGCCCGTGTAATCAAGATAGATGTGATGCTGCGCATCCACACGCGAGTACTCTTTCGCACGCAGATCATCAACGGGGTATGTGGCGACAAAATCCGGATACAACTCCAAAAACTCGCGAAAGGCCGACTTCATGCCTTCATCGCGAAAGGCATGCATGGTATTCATTGTTCAGCGTTCCTCCTAAATAGTCAATCGGAATCACCGGCGTCGCCCGGTTTGGGTTTCACCGCCTTTTTCCGGGGTTCGGCCAAGAGACGAAGAGAGGTAATCTCCGTCAGCTTGGGCGCACTGTACAAGCCGAACAGCAGCATGAGGGCCAGGGTGGAAAAATGCAGCTCCGGATATACCAGCAACAGCTGGCCGAAGGATTGCCACCTGAAGACCATGATGCAGCATACGGCCACGACAATCGTCCAGAAAAGCCGCAGCAACGCAATGTGCATGCCGTCCTCGTCCGCCAGGGTATACACCCGGTCGATTATGGTCGTCAGCACCACCAGGGGCAACAGCACCACATGCCCTGCAGGGGTGAAATTGAAATGCTCCATCGCGGACAATGTGAACGTCATGATGAATGCCACCAGGGTAAAGACGACACTGAGCCTCGGAACCCGCATCAATTTCAGGCCCGGCATCATCGATCTTCCGCCGATGCCGATAACGACCACAACGAGAAACAGAACAACAGCGGTCCGCCAGTCGGCATAGAGGGTCGCCAGTGCCAGCAGGGTGGGGGTAAAGGTTCCGAATGTCGTCACGCCGATTACGTTGCGGAAGAAGGTGGTCAACAGCGCGCCTGCCGGGAGCAGGAGCAGGATGATCAGTGAGTTCTGGGTGGAAAGCGGCAGCCGGGTCAGATCGATGATTTCAAGGAGGCTTTCCTGAGTGCCGCCCAGCAACCCTTTCGGCGTCACGATATGGGTGATGGAATAGTGCTTGACCAGATCGGAAATTCCCTTGGCCCTGAGAATTTCATTTCCTCCCTTCCTTATGGGCACGAAATGAGCAGGGAGTTCACGACGGTGACCGTTTTCGGGGTCGAAAGGGAGCCATTTCTGATTGACGAATGCTTCTACCCAGTAATGAGGTCGCGCCTCCGGGTCTTCGCTCAGAACAAAGCCGGTGATCAGCCGCGCCGGTATCTTTCCGGCGCGGCACAGCGCGATCATCAGCCGGGCACGACCGATGGTCGTCGCCTTCCTCTTTGCCAGTACCCCGGCGGCGTCATCCGGCGCCCCCTTCGAAACGACGGCGATTTTTCTCTCGCAATAATCAACGATGGCTTCGAGCAGCGCATCCTTCTCAGTGTGCTGCGCAGACAACTGTTGAACCATATTCACGATGCGGTCGTTGCCGGTCTGAATACCGGGTTCATCGCGCAAATAGAGGTCCCGCAGATCAGGGGCCAAGCCGGCCATTTTTGGCGACTGCTGCCGGCGTTTGAAGGGGGTAAAATACAACTGAAAATCGGCACGGAAATTAAACCAGCCACTGCGAGGGACAAAAAAAACGGCTTCTCGCGCTTCTGCGGCCTTTTGCCCGAACCGGGCCTGATTCAGGCCCGGGTAGAAGTAGTTCTGCCCGACAACCCTGACATGCGGGGTATTGATAGGCAAGGCCAGATAAAGGCCGGGTCCGCTGTGCTTCGCCTGGAAATCGTACTCGAGTGTCAGCTTCCAGACGCTGTCACCGGACGCTACTCCGCTCTGCCTGGACCACACTGTTCGGAGCGCCACGCAGGCCAGGCTTACCAGGATGAGGATGGCAACGGCCCAAATAGCTCCCGGACGATGTTTGATAAGAGGCATATGGGTTCGCAACCCTCCAGTCCCCTGGTCAGATGACTGCTGGAATCTGTTTTTTAAATTCGCAACCGTGTCGGTTACTGTCTAAAATAGCGGTCATTTTAAGGCCAAAATTGTTTGCAGTCAAGGCGTACGCCGCTCGCAGACGCGGATGATGCGTTGATGGTGATCAGGGGGAGTCTTCAATTGTCATTCGGGATATCTTATGATAATCTTCCGAAACAATGAAGAGGACAACACAAAACGTCAATGCGCGCAGGAGGATCGGCCATGCCCCCTGATCCGGATAACGACAAGATCACGATCGGCTGGCGTGAGTGGATGACTCTGCCGGATCTTGAGATTCCCGCCATCAAGGCCAAGATAGACACCGGGGCCAGGACATCGACGCTCCATGCCTTTGATATAAGAGAATACGAGGCCCGCGGCCGCAAAATGATCCGCTTTAACATCCGGCCGCTGCAGCGCAGGAAAAAGCTGATCCTCCACTGCACGGCCGATCTGCTGGAACGCCGGATGGTCAGCGATTCCGGCGGCCATCGGGAGCTGCGCTATGTGATTCGCACACCTGTTGCGCTGGGCGGAAAATCATGGCCTATTGAAATAACATTAACTGACCGGGATACTTTGAAATTTCGCATGCTCCTCGGGCGAACCGCGCTGCGAGGGCGCTATCTGGTCGATCCGGAAAAATCCTATCTCACCGGTCGTTCCCTGGCAAAAACCTGCCGGTCGGAGGGGAACAGAAAGGAGATACCATGAAAATCGGCATCCTTTCCAGAAAACCAGAACTGTACTCCACCAGCCGCCTGGTCGAAGCCGCAAAGGAGCGAGGTCATGAAGTGGCGGTCATCAATCCGCTGCTCTGCTATATGAATATCACTTCCCACAAACCTTCCATTCACTACATGGGTGAGAAACTCGAAGGCTTCGATGCCATCATTCCTCGGATCGGTGCATCGATTACCTTCTATGGAACGGCGGTGGTCCGCCAGTTTGAAATGATGAATGTCTACTCCGTGAACGAATCCGTGGCTATCAGCCGCTCCAGGGATAAGCTGCGCAGCCTGCAGCTGCTTGCCAGAAAGGGTATCGGCCTGCCGGTGACCGGCTATGCCCATTCGACGAAATATACCACGGACCTGATCAATCTCGCCGGAGGGGCCCCCTTGATCATTAAACTGGTCGAAGGCACCCAGGGCATCGGGGTCGTACTGGCGGAAACCGACAAAGCCGCTGAAAGTGTCATCGAAGCCTTTCGGGGATTGAAAGCCAATATCCTGGTGCAGGAATTTATCAAAGAATCCGGCGCCGTGGACATCCGATGTTTTGTTGTCGGGGGAAAAGTCGTCGCCACCATGATGCGGCGGGGGAAAAAGGGCGAATTTCGCTCCAACCTTCACCGGGGCGGACAGGCCGTTACGATCCACATAACTCCCGAAGAGCGTTCCACCGCGGTGCGTGCCGCCAGGATCATGGGTCTTAACGTAGCGGGCGTGGATTTGCTGCGTTCGAATCACGGGCCGGTCATCATGGAAGTCAATTCATCACCCGGGCTGGAAGGCATTGAAAAGACGAGCAACAAGGATATTGCCGGGATCATCATCAAATACATTGAAAAAAATGCCGCCCCCGGCAAGACACATACCCGGGGCACCGGCTGATCAGGAGGTTCATGCCACAGGTCTTTCAGATCAACGGCCGCTCGATAAAATCCGGCCAACAGGCCACCGTCAATATCCCCGTGGCCCGGCTGCATACCCATACCGAGATGACGATGCCGGTCCATGTGATTCGAGGCAAAAAGGAAGGACCGGTACTTTTTGTCTGCGCCGCAATTCACGGCGATGAGATCCTGGGCGTTGAAATCATCCGCCGCCTGATCAATTCCAAGCGGCTTCTCCGCATGCGGGGCGTCCTGATCGCGGTGCCTGTCGTCAACGTCTTCGGCTTTATCGACCATAGCCGTTACTTGCCGGACCGGAGAGATTTGAATCACTTCTTTCCTGGAAGCGAAACCGGATCGCTGGCCTCCCGCCTTGCCAATATTTTTATGCAGGAGGTGGTCGAAAGGAGCACCCACGGCATCGACCTGCACACCGGCTCCAATCATCGCGGCAACCTGCCGCAAATCCGGGCTCGGCTGGACGAGCCGCATACCCGGGAATTGGCCGAGGCTTTCGGCGCGCCGGTAATTATCGACGCCAACGTTCGCGATGGTTCTCTACGGCAGGCCGTCATGGAAAAAGGGGTTCCCATGCTGCTGTATGAAGCCGGTGAAGCGCTCCGGTTCGACGAGGTCGCCATCCGAGCCGGAATCAAGGGAATTTTATCCGTCATGCGTCAAATCGGCATGCTGCCCGCAGCGGGCGCCGCCCGGGCGAGGAAAAGGCCGCTGGTTGCGCGCTCGACGATCTGGGTCCGAGCCGCCAAAAGCGGCATCCTGCGCAGTGCGGCCGCACTTGGAAGCATCATGAGCAAAAATGAGCTACTGGGAATCATTGCCGACCCTTTTGGCGGAAATGAAGAAAGGGTTCATGCGCCTGTTTCCGGAATTGTCATCGGTAATTCAAATCTGCCGCTGGTTCACGAAGGGGACGCCATTTTTCATATCGCCCGCTTCGATGAGAAGGAAATAGATCAATCTGTGCTCCAGGAATTCCAGGCGGTGTTCAACGGGCCGCCGCAGAGCGCCACCTAGAAGCGGCTTTGTCGGAGCCGTTTTCCGCATCACTCCCGGCAGGGTTCGTTGCAGCTGGACCGGGTGGTAAACCTGAGTGATGGATCGACGATGAACACGTCTTTGATAAAGCTCCGGCCGATCAGCATCCGGTAATTAAATCCGGTCCGATCAGCCAGGTTGACTTCAACTTCCCGGTAGTGGTCCCCCAGACAAATGCCGAGCTTGACCACATAGACGCTGGCCGGCTTTTCTTTGTGACGTTTAATCCGGGTCTTTCTGAAAATTTCTCTCTCAATCGTCCTTTTCTGCCCCTTGTGATTGGCCACATCGAAACGAACCCACCTTACGTTGTTCCGTTCAAATTCGACGATATGAGAAACATCCAGTGAGGAGTGAGTTGCGCCTGTATCCACTTTGGCCATGATTTCAAGGGCGCCCGGACAAATTTTGACTTTTTCGATCAGCCCCACGATTTTCTTTTCCAATGGAAAAGCAATCGTGGGATTCGAGAGGAAAACGAGAAGGCAAATAGCAATAAGCCATACAGGATGTGCCTTATGGACTCTTCTCATGCGGCCCTTTTTCGCTGCATCTCAAGATGTCCAGGAATTCCTTTCCTTCTCCCTTCGGACAGGGAGAAGTCCGAGGGAGGCAGAACGGAAACACGGAACAAGCAATCACTTCGCCGGGATATAGGGAACATCAACGCCCCACCAGCCCTGCTCCTGGGATTCTTTTTCTGTCTTGGCATTGGGGTGTTTGTACCCAAACCAGCTGAATTTCATATGATCGAAGTTCTTGTACATGGTATCATGCTGCCAGAAACCTGATTCCCTCGCGCTTGCCCCGCATCCAGAGAGAAACAATCCCATCAGAATCAATAGAATCCACCTTTTCATTTTAGTGTCCCCCCTTTCTGAAATTTTACATCCAGCTTCCGTTCAGTAACTTCCATTCCCCGAGCCTGACTTTCATTCGGTCTCGTCATTTCCGTTTTGCGTTGTAACTTAAGTTTTATTCTAAAACCTTTTTTCGAAAAGTCAATAATTCGGCATCACATTTCGTTTCCCGAGACCACTTAATCGCGGCTCCCGACCTTTTGAAAATCAGATTTTCCCGGACCGGGTTTCGTTTCCGTACATGGCTGCTCAACCGGGGGAAATCCCGAAGCATGAATTCGTTTAAGTCCGAAAGCCCCCCTTCCGATTCTATCAATAAGATCGAATAGAAGGGTTCAGTGATGAGTACTCCCCATTGCAACCGAAATACGCTCGCCTTCGCCTTGATATTGTGCCTCTTGTCAACCATGGGAGGCTGTGCTCTTCCGCCCTGGAGGGCCAACCCGGAATGGATGACGCGGGCCAAAGGCATCCAGGCTATTCTGGTTGTGCCGGCAGAGGTCAGGGTCTACCAGGTGTCGCAGGAGGAAGTAATGCGGCTCAACAGAGACTGGAGCGAAACCGGCCGCCGGAATCTGGACTGCGCAATCATACAAGGATTCAGAAACAGGCATTACCGCGTGAAGCTGCTGATGGCCCAAGGAGAAATTCACCGGGAGATAACGGAGATTCTTCCCCTTTTCAGGGCTGTAAACAAATCAATCCAGTTGCACGCTTACGGGCCCCAGATCTTCCCCGACAAGATTGCCCATTTTGACTATTCCTTGGGGTCTCTCAAGGGCATCCTGGAGAAGCTCCATTGCGACGCCGTGGTTTTTGCACGGGGTTATGACCAGGTATCCGGGGGACCCAGAAAGACTTACATAAGCCTTGCCCTTGCGGATTCATCGGGAACCATTCTCTGGTACTGCGTGAAAGGTTCCCGGGGAGATCATGATCTCAGGGACCCTGAGAGTGCCGCAAATCTCGTGGACGGCCTGCTCTCGGATTTTCCGGAGGCAGGAGGATGAAAAACGCGCTCATGATCCTCATTTTCTGTTGCGCGCTTTCCGCCGGCACCGGCGCCGGCCTGCTGCACGCGGCGCAGGAGTCCGGATCTCCACGAGACTTAAAATGGCTGCTGTTGCAGGCAGCTGAGGAGGAAAAAGCGCTCGACAGAAGCGGCCTCATTTATGATGATCCGGATCTGGAACATTATTTGGAGCGCATTGTCCGCAACCTCCAACCCGCAGAACTCCGCGGCGATCTCTCGTTCAGAGTGCGAGTCATCAAGGATCCGCACCTGAATGCCTTCGTCTTTCCCGACGGGGCCATCTACATTAATACCGGCATACTTGCCCGCATAGAGAATGAAGCCCAGCTTGCAACGATTCTGGCCCACGAAATGGCACATGCCCTGATGCGGCACGCTCTGAAAACTCTTCAGGCTTTCGAGGGCAAAGGGACCGCCCCCGCGGCCATCCAGGAAAGGTTCGCGAAATCCCCGGAGAGAGGGACCGTCGGCAGGCTTCTCGCGCCGAATGGACCGGCGGTCTCCGTTGCGGCATATTCCAGCTCGCTGGAGCAGGAGGCAGACAGGGTCGGCCTTGATCTGATCATCAAGGCGGGGTATGACCCTCGGGAGGCGGTCGATCTGTTTCGGCACCTGGAAAAAGAGAGCATGAAAGAGGGCATTCACGAGCCCTTTATTTCGGAAACCCGCCCCTCTCTCCGGGACCGCATGCGGGAGTTCGAGCGGCTTCTTCACGCTCATAGAGATGCAGAAATGCCCGGAATCAGGAACCGGGACATTTTTCTTCTCGAAACCAAACGGGCCCTTCTTGAAAACGCCCGGCTTGATCTGAAGCTCGGACGCTTTACCGCAGCCCTGACAGAGGCCGAAAAATATCTCCGAATCTCTCCCCGTGACGCCCGGGCCCTCTACCTCCTTGGGGAAATTTTGAGGAAGAGAGGAGAGGACGGCGATGTGCGCCGGGCCAGGATCTTCTACGAAAAAGCCATTTCGGAGGACCCTTCCTACCCGGAACCCTACCGGACCCTCGGGCTCGTCCAGTACAAGGCCGGCGAGATGCTGCTTGCGGGAAAATCTTTTCAATGCTGCCTTCTCCTCTCGCCGCACAGGCCGGACAGAGCTTATATCGAGGGCTACTTGAGAGAATGCCGGAAAAGAGAAGCAGAGAAAGGAGCCGGTTTATGAAAAGGCTGCTTTTCATCCTGCTGATTCCGCTCACGGCCTGCGCACCCTGGACCAAGGTAACCGGTCTCTATGCCGGCCCCGCACATCACTATTCCGTGGATGTCCCGGACGGGTGGATGAAGTTCGACAGCGACAGTTACTTGCTCATAAGCAGGGACGGGCCGTTCCTCCAGTACATCTTCGTAGAGAGCCGGAACCTGGAAGCCCCGTTTGTCCACACGAGGAGAAGAATGAACAGTACCATGCTGCCGCAGGAGGCCGCCGAGGTGATTCTGGATGATCTGAGCCTGGACCGGGCGGTGCGCACCCTGCACGTGCTCGAAAACGCACCCGCCCGAATCGCACACCAGGACGGATTTACGCTCCTCTTCACCTACAGGAACGGAGACGGGCTGGCTGTGAAAACCCGCTACTGCGGATTCATCAAGGACCGGATGTTCTACAGTATCCGTTATACGGCGGCCGAACGGTATTATTTTGATAAGGACCTGGGAACGTTCAAAAGAGTTCTGGCGAGCTTCAAGCTTCCGGACTAGTCCGACACGGCCCAGACGTGAAAATAGGGCCCCGCTTTATGTCCCACGCCCAGAGCCCCTTTGTTTGCGTACAGAACCCAGGCCCAGTCCGGTTCGAATATGCTCGTAGTGGAGGACCAGTAGGCCTCACGAATCGGCTCGAAGGGGTGGCCGGCCGGCAGTGCGGGATTATACCTGCTGCAATCAACCAGGGATTCCAGCTCATTCACGTTGGGCAACCGCCAGAACACTCCGTCTTTCGTACGCTCTTCCAGAGTCTCCAAAGCGCCGAAGGCCTCCTCCCAGTTCACCTCTCCGCCCGTCAGATCTGCCTCCCTCCGCCAGCGAAGCCCGGTGAGCCGGTCCAATGCATATCCCTCATGCACTTCGAATCGGGGTTCCGGCCATGGCAAACCATAGCGGTATTCCGGATCCTGACCTGAATTCTCGCATGAGACTGTCCCTCCCGCCCCATCGTAACATCGGGTCTGGCCGGTGACCGGGAGGATTCCGCGACACTGCCCGCGGACAGGCCAGCAGAGGTGGGATTCTTCCTTGTGACCATAGAACATGCGGGCCCCTTCCAGGTGAATGTACCAGGCAAACGACGGATTGACGGCCGCGGTGGTGGAGGTCCAGTACCAACTGGGGAAGACGTTGCGAAAGGGGTGACCTGCCGGGAGAGGAGGTTTCTTCGTTTGATAACTCATGAGACTTCGAAGCTCGCGCCGGTTGGGAAGACGCCAGTCCCGGCAGCCGAAGGCTTCGCTGCGATTCATGGAACGGACGTAGTCGAGGGCCTCCTGCCAGAAAAGCGGGAATTCGGCGAGATTGGCGTTCCGGGCCCATTCAAGTCCCGTCAGGCGGTCCAGAACAGTATCGCCCCGCGTTTCAAATCGTGGAACAGGCCATGACGCCCCCCTTCTGAATTCCCCGTCGTGGCCGGTTCCCGGACACGGGATCTCCCGTCCGCTCACGTCGTGGCACGTGAGCTGCCCCGTCTGCATATACCCTCTTGAAATGGCGCGCATGGGAAGCCTCCAGGCTTGTTTTGGTGGAGGGTTGCGTTACAACTTTCTACGTTAAACAGTTTGAAGCCATTTTTGAAGTCGAATATGGTCCTTCTTCGGCCATGCCGGCTTATCTTTGCCGGTTTCCTACTCATAGAACGGCTCGTCATACTGTGAAATATTCCTCAAAATACTACCCCGACCCCATTAATTTTCTAATCCTTTTGCATTTTAATCTAATTGGCGTCCAGTTGGTGTAAACAACAGTCCACTTTTCTTTACGCACGACGGGAATAAAGACGCCGTTCAAAGCAGCTCTTGCTTCAGCCCCCACCGAAACCATGAACAGGTAAAATACCAGGTTGTTTATGAGCATCATTTCTAAACACCTCTCAATCGGAGTCCATTCAGCTTCAACGAAATCAAATAGGAACCCGTACCTGGGTATTCATTCCTGTTGTCAAAATAGATTTTCCGATAAAGCGATGTTTTCATCATGGTTCCAGGAAAGGAGGCAAAAATGAGACGGATATTACTGGGAAGCATCTTTATAGTGATTGTTTCGATTTTCTTTCTCGAGCTTCTCTCCGGCAGCGCGAATGCTATTCCCGCATTTGCAAGAAAATACAAAACATCCTGCATGTTATGCCATGCCCCATTTCCCCGGCTGACGGCAATGGGGGAGGCCTTCAGGTTGAACGGGTACAAAATCCCGCAGGCCGATGAGCTCTACGTGAAAGAGCAGCCCGTTTCCATGGGAGCCGAGGCTTACAAGAAAGTATTCCCCGAGGCTGTCTGGCCGTCCACTATTCCCGGCGTGCCGCCTCTTGCCATCCGCGCTATTGGGAATGTGAGTCTTCACCCATTCGGGCACCAGACAAATCGGAGTGAGTTCAATTTCCCGGATGAGCTCACCCTCCTTGGGGCAGGTTCATTTGGCCAAAACTTCGCTTTTTTCGCCGATCTCGGGCTTGAGAAGGAAGATGACAGTTACTCGACGGAACCTCGGGCATGGCTGATGTATGGGGACTTTCTCCCGGGGCTTGTGGGAAGAAATCATCTGAACCTCAAGGCGGGCAATGTGGGCAGGCACACGATCGCCTTGCCGAATGCAAGGAATGAAAACAGCTTTACCATGGAAGACTACCTTTACGTAACCGAACTTGATCTGGATAATGAGCCGGGCTTTCAAGTGGATGGGTTCGGCCGGAATTGGCGATACGGCGCCGGAGTTGTGGAGACAGATTCTGACAACAGCAAAAAGGATATGTATGCTGAGTTTTCACTGAAATTCGGAGGACTTGGATACGACGGTTCCGGAGGAAACTCCGAGGCGGGCGGAATCGGCACTTCCCCATCGGGATACTGGCGGGATGATTCGATTCACCTCGGGTTTTTCACGTACAGGAGCTATGTCGGCCTAAATGCTGATAGATATGATCGAATCGGCGGGGATGTGCGCGTCAATTACAAGGACTTTTCCGTGGCCGGCGGATATATAACCGGCGATAATCACGAGACCAATGTGGAGAAGGATATCTGGTTTGCGGAAGGATACTATTTTGTTCTTCCGTGGGTGGTGCCATACCTCAGGTATGAGAACCTCACCGTGAATCATCTCAATAATCGGGATCAGGCGAGATTCATCGTGGGATCGGCCATGCTCGTGCGGGCAAACATCAGGGTCAATGTGGAAGCGAGGATTTATACCACCAACGAGCCTGCCCAAGCAGCAGGAGGCAATAAGAAAGATGACGACCAGATCGCCTTCGTATTGGATTGGGCGTTTTAAAGGAGAGAGATCATTAAAAAACGGTTTGTCCGACAGACCAAATTCAATCCAGGACGGCTGCGGCCGGAGTTCCTAAAAAAAAGGGCTCTTCTGGAGCAACAGGTATACTAAGGAGGACTTTGCATAATGGGATCAATGAAAAAGGTGTTCATCTTCGGATTATTCTGGGGCCTTGCCCTGCTCATTTTCTCACTCCCTTTCGCCGGCCAGGTGCCACAGGCAGAAGCCATGGACCCCGGGGGGACTATCAAGGGCGTGGTTGACACTCCCTGGGTCAGCCGCTATCCGGCGCTGGTATACGTAGACCACGTGAATGGGAATTTTCCGCCTCCCAAAGAAAACCCCCATATGAGCCAGAAAGGTATGACCTTCCAGCCTCATATCCTGCCGATTCTGAAAGGCTCAACAGTTGATTTCACCAACGATGATACCGTGGCCCACAACGTGTTTTCACCTCCCGGCTCGGCCACATCTTTTAACCTGGGAATGTACGGCACAGGCGTGAAAAAGACCGAAACCTTTAATAATCTTGGAGAGGTCCCTCTTCTCTGCATTGTTCATCCGGAAATGAGCGCCTTTGTGATTGTTCTACAGAATCCCTATTATGCTCTGACCGACAATAAAGGAAACTTTGAAATCAAGAATGTACCGGCGGGGACCTATCAATTGAAAACGTGGGACGAAAAACTCAAGGCCGCCTCGCAGCAGGTGACGGTGGAGGCAGAAAAAACCGCAACCGTCGAGTTCAAAGGACTGACCAGGAGATAGCCGCGAACTTAACCTGAAATATTGAGGTGGGGGTTCTTTCCATGATCACAAAGAGAAGCATAGAGTTGGTGTTTCTCATTTCTCTGTTCTGCCTGATATCTATTCCGTCCTTTGCAGACGAAATCCTGTTTCAGAATCAAAAAGGTCTGCAGACAGGAGTCGTCGTGGGAGAGGATAATCAGAGCGTGACGATCCGCTTTCCGAAAAAGGCGATAAAGTCCATAACCAGGAGCATGGACGAGGCCTCGCCCCCCCCTTCGGACAAGGTCATCTGGCAAGAAGGAAAAGAGTATCTCATCCTGAAGATTCCACGCCGCAGCATTCAGGTCCTCCCCCAGGAAACCCTGGCAGGGGCCCCGCCGGCAAAACAGGAACCTGCACTCTCCGGTCTCTCGCAGAAAGGTGCAGAGCCGCTCCAGCCGGAAGAGCCGCCTGAGAAATCCGGAATACCCGGAACTGCAAAGATCTCCAACTCTCCAACCACTGTGAGTGCCCAGCAGGAGTTGCTCAAGGAAGAAATGGGGAGCGTAGAAGGGGTGATCATGTGGCGGGGAAAACCACTCCAGAACAGAGAAGTGAAAATCGTTCTCGAGAGGTATACGGGGTTTTCCCTTGCAGCTCTCAAGAAATGGTTTGCGGGAGATAAGGAGGATTCATCCCAAAGCGGGGTTATCCTGGAGACACGCTCAGATTCTCAGGGACGGTATATTTTTCACCAGGTTCCCCCGGGCTATTACCGTTTGTACTGGATGCCGGATGCGGATACGGGCTGGATCCGCCGGCTCCGGGAAAAACCCGACATAGAGGTCGTCTCCGGAAGCCTGACCGTCAAGAATGTCCCGGAGAAGAAGAAAAAATAGGAAAGGGATCCTCACCTCATGGAAAATGATCAGGGAAAATACAGCCTCATCAAAGAAATGTTAATCGCCTTCATCCTCGGAGGTTCTCTGGGCCTGGCCGTGCTGATAATCGCCGAAGTCATCGCACGAGCCTTGAAGCAGTGAGGAGAAATGCCGGGGAGAATCAGGAAGAAAAGGAGACGATAAATTGACTGAAAATCGATACTCAAGACGGGCTTTTCTGAATCGAGTCGGCTGGCTGGCGACATTGGGATCTTTCGGAGGGCTGACGGCGGCCTCTGCACGCTATATGTTTCCCAACGTCCTTTATGAACCCCCGAAAGAATTTAAAATCGGAACGATAGACAATTATCCCGAGGGTGTGGACTTTCTTGCCGATAGAAGAATTTTTGTAGTGCGTGAGCAAAATCACATCAAGGTGGTCTCCGCCGTATGCACCCATCTCGGGTGCACTCTCAACTGGGTAGCCGAACGGAACCAGTGGGAATGCCCCTGTCATGGGAGTGTTTTCAACCAGAAAGGCGTGGTAATCAAAGGGCCGGCCCGCAGGCCGCTTCCCTGGTATGAAGTGAGCCTTACACCTGCCGGCCGGCTCCTTGTCGACGAGCGCCGGATCGTCCCCTACACGGAGACGCTTTCCGTTAAAACCTAGCCGGTGCCGTCCCACAAACTGGGGGAATTGCAACGCGTAATCCTATTCAAGGAACCGAGGCCATGGAAATGAAAATAAGGAATATTCTGATCCGGAATCCCATCTGGGAATCCATTGTCAGGAAAGAACATCGCCCCAGTGAATGGATCCAGACAAAGACATTGGGATTGGGTCTGATCAATCTCTTCCTCTTTGCCATTCTGACGGTGACGGGCATCCTCCTGATGTTCTACTATGTTCCCGATACGGAAAAGGCCTACCAGTCCCTCAAGGATCTCGAGTATGTCATAAGCTTCGGCATGATCCTCCGCAACATGCACCGCTGGTCCGCCTACTTGATGATTGTATCGGTGTTTCTGCATTTCAGCAGGGCTTTCTATATGGGCGAGTATCAAAAGCCCCGGCAGTTCAACTGGGTGATCGGCATGCTGATGCTGCTCTGTGTCCTGGGCATGGGCAATACCGGCTATTTCCTCCCATGGGACCAGAAGTCCTATTGGGGAATCACTATCCTGTCCAACGTCATTTCCGCGGTGCCGGTTATCGGAGAGCAACTCAAGTATCTGGTTCTCGGAGGGACCGAAGTGGGCCAGAACATCCTGACCCGTGCGTTTGACATGCATGTGAAGGTATTCCCCCTGGTCCTGGGTCTTTTAATGGGGATCCATTTCTGGAGGATTCGAATAGACGACGGTCTGGCGGAACTGATTCCCCCGCAAGGCCGCACGACTGCCGCATCAGTCAATAATCCCGGAGGAAATGACCCTCAGGGACAAACAGCTGTCGGCTGGTCTGATATCATCACGCGCGAATCGAGCAAATGTCTGCTGATTCTTGCAATCGTCATGGGAATGTCGCTGCTTTTCAACGCACCGCTGGAGGAAGTGGCCACCCCCTCGGTAACGCCTAATCCCGCCAAGGCGCCCTGGTTCTTTCTGGATCTCCAGGAGATGCTGTCGTGGGGGCCTCCTTTCTGGTGGGCCATCGTGGTGCCGGGCGTCGCAGTCCCGTTCCTCATGCTGATACCCTATCTGGATCCCGGACGCACAGGGAGCGGCCAGTGGTTTCATCCAAGCCGGCGAGTTCAGAATATCCTTTTTACGGCGTTTGTCACGGTCATGATCGGTCTCATCGTCATCGGGAAATTCATGCGGGGTCCGGGCTGGGTCTTTTATTGGCCATGGCAGCCCTGGCCCTCCCCCTGAATCACGGACATCTGAGATGGAGCAGAGCTTGATATGAAAGACATCTTCCAGAAGATATTTCCACTGTTGGCCGTGGTGGTTTTTCTCCTCTTCCTTGGGCAAGTCTGGAAAGACTACAACCGTCCCTACCTCAAGTATCAAAAGGAATTCAAAAAGCTTCTGGTGGAAAAGGCAGGCAACGACCAAAAGCGCATTGATTTCCAATTCGGCGCAAGGCAGAGGTGGATCGAGGCCCTCGACCGGGCTGACCGCTGTGAAACCTGTCATCTCGGGGTCGATGATCCTCGATTCAAGGATGCGCCTCAACCATACAGAACCCATCCGGATGCCGACAGACATTCATTCGAGAAATTCGGCTGCACGGTTTGCCACAGCGGCCAGGGTCTGGCGACACCCCTTCAGGACGCCCATGGCCCCACGGCGAACTGGTACAAAGCCATCTTTCATGAAGATTTCATGGAAAATTCCTGTTCCCTGTGCCACGGAGAGTTCATACACACCCAGGCGCCGGTTTTTGCGAGAGGCCGTCAGACGTTTAACGTAGACGGGTGCCGCGGGTGTCATGTAATAAAAGGAGAGGAAAGGATCAGGGTAGGAAAACCCTTGGACGACATGGCCGAAAGGGTCAAACCAGACTGGCTGTATCGCTGGATCCGGGATCCCAAGGCCTTTCAGCCGCGCACGACCATGCCCAATTTCAGGTTTTCCGAGCAGCAAGCCGCGGATGCGGCCGCTTTTCTCCTCCAAGGTCCCAAGGCCGCGGCGTTCGAGCCGAAAGGATCCGTTCAGCGGGGCAAGACGCTTTTTCTCGATTCCCGCTGCATCAGCTGCCATTCGGTGGAGGGCAAGGGTGGCGATCTGGCGCCCGAGCTTTCAAGGATTGCATCCAAGCTGTATCCCGAGAGAATTTCCCTCATCATCAAGAATCCCCATAAGCTCTGGGCCAGATCACAGATGCCCATTTTCGGTTTTTCAGATAACGAGATTCAGGACCTGGTGACATTTATTTCAGGGGAATACATTGATCTGGGTCTGGGCGAAAAGGTGGCCGCCCACGAGATTCAGCTCGTTCGGAAGGCGGACAAGGACCAGGGCCGCAAACTTGTGGAAAAATATGGCTGCACCGGCTGCCACACCCAAATCAAGGGCGCCAAAGATCGCGGCGAAATCGGTCCCGAATTGACGTCGATCGGCTCCATTCATATCGCCCATCTGGATTTTGGAGACATCACGGTCCCGCTTCAGAACCGCACGGTGCCCAACTGGCTTTACAATAAGATGCTGAACCCGAGGCTTTTCAAGCCCGGGTTGAAGATGCCTGATTTCACATTCAGCGACTCTGATGCCGGAGCCGTCACCACCTACCTGTTGAGCCTGAAAACCGAGAAAACGGTTCCGGCAGCCTATTCTCTCCCCCTGGGAGAGCCGCCTTCACCATATGCGCCTCAAGGCCGGTTCGGGAAAATTCTGGACAGATACAGATGCCTGGTCTGCCATATGATCGATAGAAAAGGCGGTGACATGGCGCCCAACCTCTCCCAGGAAGGCAGCCGGGTGAAAAAGAAGTGGCTGGAGCATTTCATGAAGGCGCCCGATACCATTCGACCCATTCTGCCGGAACGTATGCCGCTCTTCAAAATACTGGATCCGGAAGATGAGGCCCTGTATGCCTATTTCAAGACCACGCTGGTGGACGACAGGGTTGAAAATCTGGCAGGGAGCGTCGAGAAGATGCCCTTGAACGATCCGGAGGTGATCCGCCTGGGCAGGAAGCTCTATTATGAAAAATACGCCTGTAACGCGTGCCACCAGATTAACCTCAAAGGAGGGTTGATAGGGCCGGACCTCACGAAGGTCGGAGAGCGGCTCACTCCTGACTGGATTGTTTATTACCTGCACAATCCCAAGGCGTTTGTGGTACGTTCCGTGGAGCCGGTCTACAAGCTGACCGCTCAAGAGATCGAAGGCCTCGCAGCGTTTCTCATCAATCCGAAGGAGGGAAAATAATGGCCGGGTACTGGAGGAGGCTTGCACCGGCTGTTGGGGTGGCGTGCGTGTTCCTGGTCCTTGGGGGATCAAATGGGCAAGGAGCCCAGACCGTTCCGAAATTCCAGCTCCCCCAAAAACCCAAGAGCGCTCTTACGCCGGTTGAGCAGAAAGGGCGAACCTTGTATGGGTATTACTGTGCCCTCTGTCACGGCAAGACAGGAAAAGGAGACGGTTTCAATTCCTATAATCTGACCAAACCTCCGAGGAACTTCACGGACCGCGCCCGGATGGCCGCTCTGTCCGACAGCCGGATCAAGAAGACTATCCTGGATGGAGGGGCTGCCCTGGGAATGTCTCCCGATATGCCCGCATGGGGTGGTGTTTTGACGGATAAAGAAGCGTCGGATCTGACGGCCTATATCCGAACACTCGCCAAACAGGATGGCGGAAAGAAATAGGAAGACAATTTTCCAGACGGCACGGGCGGGTCGATGATGAAATAGGCCTGGTCCGTGCCGTATGTGCTTGAACCAAGGTACTAAGCGTCAAGGTCCACAAAAACCGGATCAACGACAATTAAGGGAGGCTGAAGAGGCAATCATGCGAATGAGAGTTGCGGCTGTTATGGACCGGGTACTTATTGGAGTATTCACAGTCCTCACAATGGTTCTGATGTTTTCAGCGAATGGAAACCCGGACGAAAGCCAATCGACAGGTCAGATCGGGCCGAGCGCCAAACAGCAAAGCTCCGACCCTGATTACGTGGTGACGCCCGTCCTTGGGCCCAGTTGGCTCAAACATCTCGGCATTTACGACATCAGGTACTCGGCTATGGGAGAGATGGGAGGCAACGGTCCGCCGGCCCCTTCGCCTCGGAAAGAACCCGAATTTCCAGTGCAGGAGGCGCCCCGCGGCCGCATGGGTATGGGCGGAATGGGCATGGGAGGAATGATGGGGCGTTCTTATAATGCCTATCAGCCCGATCCCGCTGAAATGCAGAGAATGATGGATGAGAAGTTTTTCCTCGCCGGCAGCGACTTCTACCGTCTGGACTGCCAGTCCTGCCACGGACCGAACGGCAAGGGTGCGCCGCCAGAAATCAAGACGATTATCGGCCCGTTTGAGGGGACTTCACCTCAGCTTATCGAAGAGCGGATGAAGAAAATGGGAAGGCCGATCGGGGCAAAGATGGCAAAGGAACTCGCGGCTCAGGCGGAGCAAAGCATCCGCGACCGGCTTCAGAAAGGGGGCAAAAACATGCCGCCCTTCGCCCATCTTCAAGGGGAGGAAGTGAACGCCCTGATCCGGTACCTTCAGGAGCGCGTCGGCGCCCCTGAAGCGCAGGGAAAACAACCGCTCGTTATGGAGTCCACTCTCCGTGTAGGCGAGCACCTGGTGAAGGGGACCTGCCATATCTGTCACGACACCGCCGGTCCCGGAGTGAGGGGCATGGGAATGATGAGCGGAATTATCCCGTCACTTGCAAGTTTCCCTTATGAACAGTCGATGCAGAGCGTCGTCTGGCAGGTTGAGTTCGGAACGAGAATGATGATGATGGGCGGGCAGAGAATGCCTGCATACCCCTACATCACTCCGGAGGAGGCCGCCACATCGTACCTTTACCTGGTGCGATTCTTTCTGTACTAGGCACCTGCGGCCCTCAAGATTCTGAACCGGAGTTGACGCGAGGCGCGCTTCTCCGGCCTTTACGCCCGGTTCCTTGGCGGCAGGTGTCTCCCTTTCCCATCGCCTCTGATCATGAGCCGCCGTTTCTCCGCCATACTCATCCTGCTGCATCAGGCACAAATGTCTGTGGTAAGGACCATCACACTTATTTGTATAGAGTATTAAAATAAAGAGGATAAAAGGTGTCAATCATTTCAAGAATGGTGTATTATAGGAAAAACATATTCAGTGAATTACGCCCAAGCGCATAAGGCCGGCATGATGGGATGGAATCATGGAATCGGCCCGGGGGGATGAAGCCGGGTGAGAAAGAGGGAATGGACGGGAGGATGTTATGAAATCTAAGTGCTTTTCGCTTTTAGGATTTTCCGCGGGCCTGTGTCTTTTCTTTTTGCGGCCCGGTCGCGAGGCGTTTGCCCAGTGGGGAGGATATGGCGGCTGGAACATGGGACCGGGAGCGATGGGCGGATGGGGCATGGGCTGGTTCGGGGGGATCTTCATGCTCGTCTTCTGGGTCCTTATCATCGTGGGACTGATCTATCTTATAAAGTGGCTGATCCATAGCACAAAGGGAGAATCAGGCAGATCCTTCAGCAGTTCTCCAAGAGCCCTTGACATCCTCAAGGAGCGCTATGCCAGGGGCGAGATTGATAAGCAGGAGTTTGAAGAAAAGAAGAAAGACCTGCTTTCATGATATCACCCGTCATCCCCTGGATCTTTCAGAAGAGCCCTAAATCAGCAGACAGCGCATGGAAGAAATTTCATCAAGGGCATGCGTGATGTCGTCCGGGATAGCGACAGGCAAGGCATTCCTGCCGCACGAACCTGAGACCCTTGCTGGTGCCGCAGATCGAAAGGCAGATCCTTTCTCTGAATCTGGGACAGTGCCGGAACCTTGCGGAAAGGGCATCGTCCGCAAGTTACTCACGGGACGTTGAACGGCGTGTGGATGAGTTTTTTGCTAATGTCGATAATTCAGAACACAGCGTCAATAAATGATCTTAAATTTGGGAGCATGAAATGATCGAACAGGAAAACGCACCGGAGATGAAAGGTGAACGCTATTATCCATCTGCAGAATTCATTTCGAAATCCAGGGTAAAATCCATGCAGGAGTATCAGGCGTTGTATGAACGGTCCATTAACGATCCTGAGGGGTTCTGGATGGAGATGGCCGAAGATCTCACCTGGATAAAAAGATGGGACAAGGTCATGGACTGCGATTTTCGAGAGGCCCGCATACGCTGGTTCGAAGGCGGCAGACTCAACGTGTCGGCCAATTGTCTTGACCGGCACCTGGAGACATGGAGAAAGAACAAGGCTGCCCTCATCTGGCAGGGAGAACCATCAGATGAACTGCAGGTGTTTACCTACCAGACCCTGTTTCAGGAAGTTAATAAATTCGCCAACGTTCTCAAAAAGAAAGGGGTAGGCAAAGGCGACCGGGTGGTTATATATCTGCCCATGATTCCCCAGTTGCCCATAGCCATGCTGGCCTGTGCGCGAATCGGCGCGATTCATAGCGTAGTTTTCGGTGGATTTTCCGCTGAGGCCCTTAGAGATCGGATTATCGACTGCGGGGCAGTCTTTCTGATCACTTCGGACGGTTCGTTTCGCTCGGGACGGATAATTCCGCTCAAAGAAAATGCGGATCAAGCCCTTGTTGGGAATGAGGATTTAAAAACGGTCATCGTGGTCAAGCGGACCAATGAACCGGTGGAGATGGTTGAAGGCCGCGACGTATGGTACCATGACGAGATGGCGGCCGAAGACATCCGGGATATATGCAAACCGGAGGTCATGGACGCGGAAGACCCTTTGTTTATTCTCTACACCAGCGGCTCCACGGGCAAACCAAAGGGCGTCCTCCACTCGTCGGCAGGTTATCTTCTTTATGCCCTTGAAACCTTTAAGTATATCTTTGATTACCGCGACGAAGACACCTATTGGTGCACTGCCGACATAGGCTGGGTGACTGGTCACAGTTACATCTTGTACGGCCCGCTGGCTGCCGGCGCTACGAGCATCATGTTCGAGGGAGTCCCAACTTATCCCAGGCCGGACCGTTTTTGGGAGATCGTTCAAAAGCACGGCGTCAACAGCTTTTATACTGCGCCAACGGCCATAAGAGCCATGGCCAGGGAAGGGAATTCATGGCCCGAGTCCCATGATCTGTCGAGCCTCCGCCTGCTCGGTACGGTCGGCGAGCCGATCAATCCCGAGGCCTGGCAATGGTATTATAATGTTATTGGCGGCGCCAAATGTCCTATCGTCGATACCTGGTGGCAGACTGAAACGGGAGGCATTCTCATTTCTGCCCTGCCCGGTGCGGTCCCGATCAAGCCGGGGTCGGTAACCCTGCCGTTTTTCGGCATAAAACCCAAGATTGTCCGGGACGACGGAACAGAGTGCGAAGTGAATGAAAGCGGATATCTGGTTATTGAAAAGGCCTGGCCTGGGATGATGCGCGGGGTTTTCAACCAGCCTGACAGGTTCAGGGAGGCCTACTTCAAACAGGTCCCTGGTTGTTACTTCTCAGGCGACGGAGCCCGGAAGGACAAGGACGGTTACATCTGGGTCATGGGGCGGATCGACGACGTCATCAATGTCTCCGGTCATCGCCTGGGCACAGCCGAGATAGAAAGCGCGCTGGTGGCCCATGAAAAGGTGGCAGAAGCCGCCGTAGTCGGCTACAGCCACGATATAAAAGGCCAGGGCATTTATGCGTTCGTAACTCTGAATGCCGGGGCCCCGAAAAGCAACGAGCTTCAAGAGGCGCTCAGACTCCATGTTCGGAAATTGATCGGTCCTATCGCCACGCCCGACAAGATCCAGTTCGCGGATAAGCTCCCCAAGACCAGATCAGGCAAGATTATGCGGCGTATTCTCAAGAAGATTGTGGCCGGGGAACACGATCAACTGGGCGACACATCCACTCTGGCCGAACCCGATGTGGTCGATGAATTGATTAAGGGAAAAATGTAAGCGGCTGCGTATCACACCCAGGCTCGGAACAGACACAGGTTCGACCATGGTTATCCTCGATTACGATCCTGCAATCAGGTTGGATAAAGCCGGTCGATCTATACGGTACCGGCTTATCTCCGTTGACGAACGGCCCGCTTTTATTGATTTCTATAGCGCCTTTGAGCCGAAGGGCGTATATCAAGGCCTTCCGCCTTTGGCGGACCACCTTGAAAAGTGGCTGGACGGCCTGCTTGCCCATTGGGTCAACCTGGGAGCCTTTCATCAGCATCGGTTAGTCGGGCACAGTGCCCTGGATTGCGTTGGAGAGGGCGCCGTCAGCGAATACCTTATTTTTGTCTCTCCCGATTATCAAAACCAGGGCATCGGCACGAGCCTGACGCAATACGCAATGGCTCTCGCCCAGTGGGCGCACGGTCAAAAAGTATGGCTGATAGTCCAGAATTCAAACCTTCGCGCGATCAAGGTGTACCGGAGGGCCGGTTTTCACTTCACAGGACCCTTTGCGGACGAACGGGAAATGGTCCTTTTGCTCAGTCAACTTGAAGATACATGAAAAGCTGCTTCATCTACAGCCCCCAATTCGGGCGATTCTTCATCCGCGACGGTCACCCCTGGCATACAGCCCGGTCCGATGTCTGTTATGAACTCTGCCGCCGCTACTCCCTTTTGGATCCAGACCGGACCAGGGTGATCGAACCCAAAGCGGCCTCCAGAGAGGAATTGGAGGTTTTTCACACGCCTGCCTACCTCGACCTGCTTCAGAGGGCCAATAAGAATGTATTCGAGGACTACATGCTTGCTTCGGGCGTTGGAACCGCCGAGTGTCCGGTGTTCGAGGGCGTCTTTGACTATAATGCACTTATTGCCGGCGCCTCGCTGGCCGGGGCTGATTTGATTCTGACCGGAGAAGCAGATGTCGTCTTTTCTCCCACCGGAGGAATGCACCATGCGGGCCCGGATTTCGCCGCAGGCTTCTGCTACGTCAACGATGCCGTCCTGGCCATAAAGAAGATTTTGCGCAAAGGGTTGCGGCTGCTATACGTGGATATCGACGTTCACCACGGAGACCAGGTTCAGGCCGCCTTTTATGAAACCGACCAGGTTTTCTGCCTTTCTTTTCATGAAACACCGGATACCCTTTTTCCCTTCAGAACAGGGTTCGAGACCGAACTGGGTCAAGGAAAAGGCCTGGGATACAACGCCAATGTGCCTTTGCCCGCCGGAACGGGAGACGAGGTTTTTTCTTCGGCGTTCAAAGAGATCTTCCCGCCGATCGCCCGACGATTCGACCCGGATGTCGTTATCGGCGTTTTCGGAATGGATATGCTTTTCTCGGATCCGATGGCCAATCTGCTCCTGACGAACAACGCCCTTGTCGAAGCGGTTGGAATTATTTCCCGGGCATCGCCGAAATTGCTCGCCTTCGGCTGTGGAGGCTACGTCCTGGATAATATTGCGCGGGGTTGGACCCTGGCCTGGGCCGCCATGACTGGGCAGGAAATAGCCGATGACCAGTCTCTCACTCTGGGCGGTGTTTTTCTAGGCGACCGTGATGTGAGCCTGCGAGACGGCCCTCATATGGTGGCGGAAAAAACACTCGCGGAGACAAGGGCCGAGGCAGAGCGTGTGGTAGCCTATTTGAAAAGGAAGATACAATTTCTTCTTGGATAGAGACGGTACCATCCAATCAGTCCGGTAGAACGCCAGCGATTTGCCGTCCGGTACATTTTGGCAGGAACATTTTCTCAAATAGGGAAAACACATGAAATAGGCTGGCCGTCGCCTTGTTTTTTGATGCCTTGATCCTCATATTGTCTCTTTACGCGGCCTCCTCCAGTCTTTAACGTTTTCCGATCGGAATACAGGATTGACCCCATTTACTTTGTAATATTCAATCGTTAATATGATTTACAATAATCCTAAAACAATGCTTCTGGTTACAGCATAAGCGTCTCCGAATATACAGCAAATTCCATATCGCCATGGCTTTCGCCTAATTTGGAGCACAAAAGCGATGATTCGGCATTTTCGGTGAAAAGGGGTCCACGATGAGCAACACAGGAACGAATCCGGACCAACGGATGTTTCTTCCCAAAGTGGCGCTGACCGGTATGATAGAAGCTCTCAGCGGACAAGGGTATACGATCATTGCGCCGACAGTGCACAGGGACGTGGTCAAATTAAGACCGATCAGCGGCAGCGATGAAATTGCCCGTGGGGTGCGGGACCTCCAGGACGGCGGGGATTACCGCCTTGAGGAAGGCGATGAGGACCTTTTCTTCGAATACGTGGTCGGGCCGGACAGTGCGAAATCGTATTTTTTCCCGGCCCATCAGAAACTGTTCAGCCTGGATATTGAAAACGGACGATTCGAGGTGCACCAGGACCGGGCACAGGTTCCGAAACTCGCCTTATTCGGGTTAAGACCCTGCGACCTGGCGGCAATCCGCGTTCAGGACCGGGTCTTTGCCGGAAGGGAACCGGCCGGCGCAGCGCGATGTGAAGCCGAACTCCATTACAGACGGGTCCGGGCCCAATCCATGCTGATTGCCGTCAACTGCACCCGCCCGGGCGGAACGTGCTTCTGCGATTCCATGGGAACGGGTCCGAAAGCGACCGAGGGGTTTGACGTGGCCATGACCGAGCTGCGCTCGGGTTTTGTCGTGGAAGCCGGCTCAGACGCCGGCATGTCACTTTTACACGAACTGCCGCTGCGGGACCCGTCTCCTGCTGAACTGGAACTGGCCGATCTAAAAATGGCGCGTGCCCGTGAGCACATGGGACGCATACTCGACACCCGGGACATCGTCGACCTGCTGGATCGCAACATCGAACACGTGCGGTGGGACAACGTCGCTGCACGGTGCCTCTCCTGCGGCAACTGCACGATGGTGTGCCCCACCTGTTTCTGCAGCACCGTCTCGGATTCAAGCGATCTGGCCGTCAAGAGAGCGGCGCGCACACGCCATTGGGAATCCTGTTTTACCCATCAGTTTTCCCATACCACGATGGGGCCTCACCGGCATACGATCAGGGGCCGGTACCGCCACTGGATGCGGCACAAGCTGTGCACTTGGTGGGAGCAGTTCGGCACCAGCGGATGTGTCGGCTGCGGACGGTGCATTACCTGGTGTCCGGTGGGAATCGACCTGACGGAAGAAACGGCCGCGATACGCGGCGGTTCCCCGAAAACCGCTGACCATGCGGCTTTCCCTCTTGAAAGCGAGGTGACAAAATGACACTGGCGCAGGGCGAGACAACCCCGCCGCTCGTCTGCGGGCTGGATACCTGGATGCCCGTGCCGGCGCGCATCCTCGATATCAAAGACGAAAATTTCAACACCTATACCATTCGCCTGCGAATAGAAGATGAGGCCGCCCGCAATGCATATCGGTGGGCGCCGGGCCAGTTCAATATGCTCTATGTCCCCGGTGTAGGAGAGGCCGCCATCTCCATCAGCTCCGACCCGGAAAAGCCTGCTGAGCTTGAACACACCATCCGCGTCGTGGGTTCGGTGACGCGGGCGATAAAAAAAACGGGAACAGGGGGGATTATCGGCATACGCGGACCTTTTGGTACAAGCTGGCCTACAGAGGGCATCAAAGAAAAGAATGTCGTGATGGTGGCCGGCGGCATCGGGCTGGCGCCGATCCGCCCCATGATTTACTGGCTGCTTCATCATCGCGACCATTGCAAACGAGTCGTCCTGCTCTATGGCTGCCGTTCGCCTGAAGACCGGGTTTTCGCTCCGGAACTGGAAGAATGGGAGCTCAACAGCGGCCTTGATGTCCTGGTGACGGTCGACAACGCAACGGGCAACTGGACCGGCCCTGTGGGCGTGGTCACACACCTGCTCAGGCGGATCAGGGTCGATGCCGAGCATACGACGGTCATGGTCTGCGGCCCGAAGATTTTAAACCGCGCCGCGTCCTGGCAATTCCTGCAGCTTCACGTCCGGCCGGAACAGGTGTACGTTTCCCTGGAGCGCAACATGAACTGCGGGTTCGGCCAATGCGGTCACTGCCAGTACGGTTCAAAATTCGTATGCCGGGACGGACCTGTTTTTCGTTTTGCCGACATCGCGCACATTTTTGCCAAGGAGGAGATCTGATGGCGCCGGTTGACGAAAGAACAGCTGAAAAACCCAAACTTGCGGTCTACAAATTTTCAAGCTGCGACGGGTGTCAGCTCTCGATCCTGAACCTGGAGGACGAACTTCTGGATCTGGTTGGTGCGGTTGAAGTGGCCTTTTTTCTCGAAGCACGCCGCCAGGTCCTGCCGCCGCCCTATGATATCGGCCTGGTGGAGGGGAGCATCTCCACGCCCGATGAAGAAGAGCGCATCCAGCAGGTCCGCCGGGACTGCAAATTTCTGGTGGCCATCGGCGCCTGTGCAACTTCCGGCGGCATCCAGGCATTGCGCAACTGGGCCGACGTGGAAGCATACAAACGAACGGTTTATCCGGAGCCCGCCTTTCTGAACACCCTGGAGACGTCAACGGGGATTGCCTCGCATGTGTTCGTGGACTTTGAATTGCGGGGGTGCCCGGTCAATAAGGATCAGATCCTGGAGTTGGTGGCGGCACTGCTCATCGGGCGAAAGCCCGATATCCCCACCCACAGCGTGTGCGTGGAATGCAAACGCAGGGGATATCCCTGCGTACTTGTTTCAAAGGGCGAACCCTGCCTGGGCCCGATTACCCAGACAGGATGCGGCGCCTTGTGTCCCGGGTTCAGCCGGGCCTGCTACGGATGTTTCGGCCCCATGGAACAGCCCAACATCTCCTCGCTGGCAAGCCGGTTCAACCGGCTTGGTTTTACGCCGGGAGACATCAAGCGGATGCTGAGGACCTTTAACGGGTATCTCGAACCTTTTAAACAGGCAAGTGACTATTATGAGCAACGCGAAGAACCCAAAGGAGAATAAGAAGCGCACCATCCGGGTGGGTGCGCTTGCGCGGGTGGAGGGAGAAGGTGCACTCCACCTGGTGATGAGCGGCGGCCGCGTCGAAGAAGTGCACCTCGAAATTTTCGAGCCGCCACGTTTTTATGAAGCCTTTCTTCAAGGCAGGGATTTCATGGAAGTGCCGGACATCACGGCGCGCATCTGCGGCATCTGCCCCAT
>CAZONI010000021.1:0-47369 GCA_964581175.1 uncultured Desulfobacteraceae bacterium | reverse complement strand
CGTTGGCCAAGACCGCGCCCATGGTTATGATGGCCGGCTCCCCGCCGCCCTGGGGCGGAGAATTCGGATTGTCGAGGACGACGGTCTCGATTTTGGGGAGCCAGGAAAACCGTGGGATCTCGTAGGTGTCGAAATTGAGGTCCAGGATTTCGCCTCCGCGGAAGTGGATTTCTTCGGTAAGGGCGTAGCCCATGCCCATGGTAATACAGCCTTCCATCTGAATGGTCGCTCCCTCGGGGTTGATGGAAAGGCCCATGTCCTGGGCGGAGACTACGCGTTTGACCGATACTGCGCCCGAACTTTTGTGGACCTCGACCTCCGCGATGGTGGCCACATACGTCCCGGCATCGGTTCCGCAGGCGATCCCTCGACCTTTTTCGCTCGGCGCCGGCGATTTCTTCCACCCGAATTTCTCGGCGGCCGCTTTCAGTACGCGTTTCATCTTTTCATCGGTCAGGTTTTTCAGGCGGAACGCCAGCGGATCCATCCTGGCCTGCGCCGCCATGATGTCGATCTGCGACTCCCTGGCGAAGGTGTTGGTGTTGTTGGCCGGAGCGCGCCAGGCCCCGGTGGCGAAGGGGTGTGATCCCGGGGTTCCGCGCCACCCGTCGCCGGAGGAAACCGTGCGGTGATTGGGAATGCGATAGAACTGCACGGCGCCGCGGTCCCCGGCGAAATAGACATGATAGTCCCAGAAGCAGATATTGCCATGTTCGGCGGTGCCCGAGCGGATTTTTACCACTGCTGCCGGACGAAATGAATCGTAAAAAAAATCCTCTTTTCTGCTCCAGGCCGCCTGAACCGGCCTTCCTGTGAGTCTGGCCAGCCGGGCGGCCTCCCCCACCTGAAGATTGCGGGTCTTGCCGCCGAAGCCGCCGCCCACAAAGGGGGAGATTACCCGCACGTTTTCCGGTCGAATCCCGAGCGCTTGTGCGGCTTCCTCCTTGGCCCGGAACGGGGTCTGGGAAGAGGGCCAGACCATGGCGCGGTTTCCCTGGAGGTGCACTGTGGCCGTATGGGGTTCAATGGGCGCATGTGCCACATAGCTGTTGAGGTAGGTCGCGTCGAAATGCGCTTTGGCCTCTCGTTTCCCGGTCTGCAGGTTCCCGTCACTCTCCAGCACATTTCCGGGCGGGGCCACTTGCAGGAGATGATCGAAAATGGTCTTGTCGTTCACAGGGGATTTCGATGTTTCGAACGTGGCCTTGATTTTCCGGAGCGCCGCTTCGGCCACATCCGGCTGCGGGTGCAGGGCCGCTATCATGTTCTTGTCGCGGACGATACGGACTCCTTCCATCTTCTCGGCTTCGGAAAGATCCACCGCCACCAGCCGGGAGCTATGGGACGGAGGGCGCAGTATCCGGGCGTAGAGCATGCCGGGAATATGAATGTCTCCGGCGTATCTTGCCTTTCCGGTGACCTTTTCAGGCGCATCCCGCCGCAGCTCCGGCCGATGCATAATCTTGAAGTCTGCTGGGTCTTTCACCTTCACCGGCTTGGAAAGGTGTCGCTCGATGCGTTTCCCCCGGGTCAGCCGGACATAGGAAACCCGATTCCGGGATCGGGCCTTTTCAAATACTTCGCCGTTTTTGACGGTGAGTTCCCGTACCGGAACATGGAGCCGCTCCGAGGCGAGCTCCAGGAGCACCGCTCTCGCCTCGGCGGCAGCGGCTCGCAGAGGCGGGCCGAAAAAACGCGTGGTTCGGCTGCCGAAGGTTCCCATGTCCCACGGGCAGAGATCCGTATCCCCCATGACCATGTTCACACTTTCAAGCGACACATCCAGCTCGTCTGCCAATTCCTGGGCCAGGGAGGTGATGACGCCCTGGCCCATTTCGATCTTTCCGGTGAAGCAGGAAACCCGGCGGCCGTCTTCCCCGACTTTCAAAAACGCGTTGAAGTCCTCGGGAAGGGGCTTCCCTTCCGCTTCCTGGAGGTAAAACGGCAACTCACCCACCGTGAAGAAAACGAGAATGCCGCTTCCGGTCAGTTTAAGAAATTCACGTCGTGTGACACGAAATCCGGGGACGTGTTCGTGGGATTCTCGATCCGGTTCCATTTCAGCGCCCTCCCTTCATTTCCGATGCGGCTGCCTGGATGGCGCGGACGATCCGGTTGTGGGCGCCGCATCGGCACAGGTTGCCATCCATGGCATCGATGATGTCGGCCTTGGACGGCTCGGGGTTTCGCCGCAGCAACGCGGTCGCCTGCAGGATCATCCCGGGCGTGCAGTAGCCGCACTGAAGCGCATCGTTTTCCATGAAAGCTTTCTGTACCGGGTGGAGTTTTCCGCCGTCGGCCAGTCCTTCGATGGTCACCACCCGTTTTCCGTGGATTTCCCGGACGGCCGTCTGGCAGGAGCGCACGGCCTCGTCATCTACCAGCACGGTGCAGGCGCCGCACAGCCCCTCGCCGCAGCCGTATTTGGTGCCGGTCAAATCCAGATCGGTCCGCAGCACCCACAGCAGCGCCCGATCTCCGTCAACTGCGATTTTCCGGAGGATACCGTTTACCGTGAATTGAATTTCTTCCATCATGGGGGCTCCTTTGCATTATCAACTCGGAGACATGGAACACAGGGAGAGATCTCCGGGCAAAACTTATTCGGAAAGTTGAGAATTTCCTCCCAAAAGACAAAGAAATGCATGCACCGATCCCAGGTTGAAGTCATGAACAGGCGGCCCCTCAAGTAGGTCGGAAAACATCAAGATCCGGAAGATGCGCAGCAAGCAGTTAATGAAAAAACCGCGCTGGAGAATCAGGTACACTCGTTCAACTTTAGAAAGAGGGGATGGGAATGTCAATTCATTCCTGTTCTCCCTTCAACGCTGGTGGAGACGCCGGATGGGATTTGTCGATGAGGGGTCTACAAGAGTCGCTATCTGTTTGATCTTGCTGCTCAGGGGGGAACCGGTTTCTCTGTTCCATGGACGCACTGAGGGATCCCAATTCGGTAACTGACGAGGAAAAAAGGACCTGTGTGGATGACGCATCACGGCTCCTGAATCCCAAAAGTGTTCCCGGGGAAGGGAAACTGAAATTTTCCAAATCCAAAAGCCTTGCCTGAGAAATGGCAGGTAAGCTGTTTTTTGATGGGAGCCGGTCATGTGCCGAACTCCCATCTCACGAAGGAGTACACGATTGCCTGCTCACGGGTTTCACGAGCAGGCGGGTGCCCAGACGGGAAGAATAGTCGGCGATTCAAAAAAAAGGCGCCCTGTTGACGCCCTTTTCTTATATAAACGCGAGGCTCACACCGGGTGCACTTCTGCCCCGATTAGTGAACTTCGATTTTTTTCGGTACACTCTCTTCAGATTTGGGAAGCGTCACTTTCAAGACACCGTCCCTATAGGTAGCATCAATCTTGTCGCTTCGCACCCTACCGGAAACCTCGATAGCCCTCGTGAACGATCCTTCATACCTTTCCGAACATTGGCAGCACTCTCCTTCCGATGTCTCCTTATGTTTTTCCCCTTTTACGGTAAGAATACCATCGTTAAAGGAGATATCGGTCTTGGTCATGTCAATGCCCGGTAATTCCATGGTGACCATAAAGTATGCGTCGGTTTCTGCGATATCCGTGGCGGGCGCCCAATCCCGGCACTCCGCGAAGTAGTTGGCCGGAAACCCCCAGTCGCTCCAGAGACCCCGCCAAGGCCTGAAATCGGTGTCGATTGTTGGCATAAGCATTCTCGTCATATCCTCCACCTCCTCTCAGTTCAGCAGATCTAACCTCTCCTGCCTTTGTGCTAATTTAAGCATCGCGGTGCGGATTTCAATAGACGATTCGGTTCCGGCTTTGGGCGGCCGGAGGGGTTTAAGGGGAAGTCTTTTTCACTCGCCGGCGAGAGGGTGGCGTCTTTTTCAAGTGGTTCGGGCAAATACTGCTCGATATTTTACCCGTCTCAAGCTATGATGAGTCTCTAATAAGCATTCAAAATTTGCCTGATCTTGGATTACGGACAACGGCAAGAAACTGGGAATAGTACAGTATGGGTCGAAAGTATGTCTTCATTTCAATGATTTTCCTATGGTTTTTCCCCTGGCCGAATGCCTGGGCTGAGCAACCGGAAGGCGGCAATTTTCCTTCCATGGTTTCATATTTGAGTGTCGCTTCTCCTTTAGAGTTTTGCAACGAAGGAGTGCCGATAAACAATGATGATATTCGAGAGCGTTTCGAAAAAGAGATGCTGCTGACTCTCTGGAATCGGCCACAAGTAATTCTCTGGTTGAAGCGTTCTCATCGTTATTTGCTCCCTATTGGAAAAATGTTGCGAGAGGCAGACATGCCCGAGGATTTGAAGTATGTGGCCGTTGTTGAAAGTGCTCTCCGGCCCCATGCCGGTTCAAAGAAAGGGGCAATAGGGTTCTGGCAATTTACGATCGATACGGGACGAAAATACGGGCTCGTTATCAATGCGCGCATAGATGAGCGTCGGAATGTTGTGGCGTCGACGCAGGCGGCGATCCGATATTTCAAAGACCTCCACGATAGATTCGGTTCATGGACGCTGGCCGCTGCGGCTTTCAATATGGGGGAAGAAGGGCTCATGGCCGAAATTCTGGAACAGGGGACCCGTGATTACTATCAGCTTTATCTTCCCTTGGAAACACAGCGATTCCTCTTTCGGATTATTTCGACGAAACTGATTTTCTCACAACCCGAGAAGTATGGTTTCAAACTGAGCGAAAAGGATTATTATTCCCAGCTGTCCTTTGATGAGGTCAAGGTTGTCTGCTTCCATGAGACTCCAATCCGAATTATCGCTCAGGCGGCTCAAACCTATTTCAAGGTCATTAAGGACCTTAACCCCGAAATTCGGGGGCACTATCTTGCTCCTGGAAGCCATATTGTTCTCATTCCTAAAGGGGCATCAGCAGGTTTTCAGGGCAGATATAAAAAATACGTGGAAAAGTTTTTGGCGGCCCGAAAAGAACAGGTTTATATCGTAAGAGAGGGAGATAATCTTTCCTCTATTGCGGAACAGTTTGCTGTTCCGCTGCCTGCCCTTATCATCTGGAACAAACTTGACCTGAAGCGCCCTATCCATCCGGGAGATAAACTGGTCATTTATTCCAAGAGCCCAGGATCCATTGAAACGGATACCGAGGAAGAGAATGGAGGAGCGAGTCCCGATCCCCATGGCGAGCCTTGATGTTTCGCGTAGAGTCTATCTGAGCAAATATATGCCGTAGGGCTCGATTCGGCCCTTGAAAGGCCCGTTGGAGAGGAGGTCAGATTTCCCATTGTATTCTTCGAGGGAGACCGTTTCACCGGTTATGTTGATGAGCGCATAAATGGTCTCTTCCTGAAACATTCTTTCGATGATGAGGACCCTTTTGTCGACAAAGTCGATGACCTCTCGTTCGCTCTCGGGATGAAACGCGGGAATTTCCTTCCTCTCTCTCAATAGATACAGGAACTCTTTCAGGACGCGGGAGCGGATGGAATCCGGGTCCGACAGGGCGCTTTCGAGCTCTCCTTCACGAATTCTTCCTCGATTGATCATACGCTTGACGCCCGTTTCCTTGACGGCCTTGTGGTCGCTTCTTGACCCTAAAAGGCTGTGGATATAGATGCCGGGGATGCCTTTGAGAAAGAGCATGACAGCCTGAGAGGCCATGAATTTTTTCACCGCGGCAGCTCCACCGGATCTCCGCGCATCGCAGACGGCATCGAAGTAACTGATATTGAGTTCATAGGGGGCCTTGCCGCTTTCGGTGGCTTTGTAAGAGATCAGGCCTCCATGATCATTGGTGATCTGAATCAGGTTCAGGAAATCCTCCTCTTTCAGGATCGCCTTTGCACTCAGTAGGCCGATGCCGTCGTGAGATGCGAGGAAATCAAAAAAAAGGAGGTCCTGAGGGGTGTTGTTGGTTTCCTCCATAATGGCTGTCATATCCCCTCGGGCAAATGCGTCTACCACCAGGGGTGGAAGGGAGAAGTTGTATACCATGTCTGCCTGGTGTCCCTTCCCAAGATAGGCCAGGTTTTCTTTGTCAGGAAAATTTGCCTCCGTCAGGATGCCTGCGTAGGGCGCTGCGTAGTCAAGGACTGCCCTTAGGAGCCGAACGATCTGGTGGGTCTGGGGCAGATTCACGCAGCTCGTGTGTGGTTCCTTCCAGACATACCCGATGGCATCCAAACGGACGATCTCCGTCCCCTTTGTGAGATAAAACAGGAGAGTATCTACTGCCTCAAAGAGGACTTGGGGATTCTTGTAGTTAAGATCTATCTGGTCGGGACTGAAAGTGGTCCATACATACTTAGGACCCGAGGCGGTATCGAATCTGGTGAAAAGGGGCAGGTCCCTAGGCCTGAACACCTCAGGCATGTCCTGGTCTTCATCGCTTGCGATGAAGTAATCCCGAAACCTTGCATCTCCCTTGAGAAACCCTTCAAACCAGGCAGACTTGCTCGACACGTGGTTCATGACAAAGTCCACCATCAGCCGATAACGGGATGATATCTGAAGGATGTCTTCCCATGATCCGAGGCGGGGGTCAACGGCCCTGTAATCCATAACAGCGTAGCCGCCGTCCGAGCTGCTCGGAAAGAAGGGGAGCAGGTGAATTCCCGAAATTCCCTCTTTTACATGGCCTCGAAGGAACCGCCGCAGGGTTTTGAGAGGTTTTTCCTTTTTGTTCCAGATGGTGTCGCCGTAGGTAATCAGAAAGGAATCCTTTTCATTAAGGATCAGCCGGTCTCCGTACCGGGCTCTTTTCCCGGCAATGATTTCATTGGTTCCGTAGGAATCCATGAGCCCTTTAAGGGAGACGAAGAGGTTTTCCACAACCTTGCCTGGGTAGAGGCTCTCAAGAATGTTCTTTATTCGCTCAAGAGGTTTTTCAGAGGTCATGCGGAGAATCCTTCTCGGCTGCAGGTCCGGCTGGCCCCGGATGAACGGAAAAGAGTTCCTAAACCTTAGGCACTCCGGAGATATGCGATTCCAGGGCAGGTATTACTGTCGCAGTTGCGCTTACCATACAGAAGAAGGAACCAGATGCTCCGGTTTTTGTCAATGACTAAGTGCTCGTATCCTTGGCTGAGCACGATGAGAGGGCTGCCTTTTTCGTTTGTCCGTGCAGTCTCCCGAAGGAGAAAAAACAAGATTCTCAGTGACCTTTGCAGTCCTGTGGTGATAAACAGCAGGTGACGGGTTCCAGGGGAACCCTGCGCCTTGATAAAACTGATCCTGGATGCTAAACTAGGCGCGAACGGCGAAAAGCGCAAAGGCCAAGTTCTATTAAACCTGTTGCTGCGAGAAGGATCAAGAGGAGGCATGATGGAAAAACACCACAAGTTTTCCATATGGTATGTCCTTTTAGGCGTATGGATCGTGCTGCTCATCCAGCATTACATGATGACCACCCTTTCCATTCCCACCATTCCCTACAGCCAATTCCTCACCTTGTTGAAAGACAATCGGGTCACGGAGGTTGCGATCACCCAGAACCAGATCCAGGGAAAGATGAGAGCCGGGGGCGAGGGAGGCGAAAAGACGAAACCGTTTAAGACCGTCAGGGTGGACCCACAACTCTCAAAACTCCTGGCGGAATATCACGTCGTGTTCAAGGGAGAAATCCAATCCACCTTCCTGCGCGATCTTTTCTCCTGGCTCTTCCCCATCGCTCTTTTCGTCGGGATCTGGTACTTCTTCATGAAAAAAATGGCCGGCCAGCAGCCCGGTTTCATGTCTCTTGGTAAGAACAAAGCCAAAATCTATGTGGAAGATGAGCTGGACGTGACTTTTGAGGATGCCGCCGGCGTGGATGAGGCCAAGCAGGAACTGGTGGAAGTCATTGAATTCCTGAGGGAACCTGCCAAGTTTACCGAAATCGGAGGCAAGCTTCCAAAGGGTGTGCTCCTGGTAGGGCCACCCGGAACGGGAAAAACCCTCCTGGCCAAGGCCGTGGCAGGGGAGAGCCATGTGCCCTTTTTCAGTTTGAGTGGATCTGAATTTGTTGAGATGTTCGTCGGACTCGGTGCCGCGAGGGTCAGAGATCTCTTCGTCCAGGCAAAGCAGAAGGCGCCATGCATCATATTTGTCGATGAACTGGATGCCCTGGGAAAGGCCCGCGGTTTCGGGACCATGGGAGGACATGACGAGCGCGAGCAGACTCTCAACCAGCTCCTCGTGGAGATGGACGGGTTCGATCCAAAGGTGGGGGTCATTCTGATGGCTGCAACGAACAGGCCGGAGATCCTGGATCCGGCGCTTCTCCGGCCGGGAAGGTTCGACCGTCAGATTCTGGTGGACCGTCCCGATAAAAAGGGAAGAGAAGCGATCCTGAAGGTGCACCTCAATGACGTCAAGACCGTCAAGAGACTGGATGTGGGAAAGATCGCCTCCATGACACCGGGTATGGTGGGCGCAGATCTGGCGAATCTGATAAACGAGGCGGCTCTCCTGGCAGTCAGGAGAAAAAAAACAAGAGTGGGCATGTCGGAATTCGAAGAGGCCGTAGAACGCATCATGGGCGGTCTTGAAAAGAAGAATCGCCTGATTAACGAAAAGGAACGCGAGATTGTGGCCTGCCACGAACTGGGGCACGCGGTGGTGGCGCTTTCGTTGCCGGGCACGGACCCGGTTCAGAAGATTTCCATTATCCCACGGGGAATCGCTGCGCTCGGGTATACCATGCAAGTGCCTACCGAGGAGCGATTCCTGATGAAGAAAACGGAATTGCTTAATAAAATTGCATCCCTCCTGGGCGGCCGCGCAGCCGAAGAGATCGTTTTTGGTGATATTTCCACGGGCGCCCACAACGACCTTTCCCGGGCCACGGATATTGCAAGGAGCATGGTCAAAGAATACGGTATGAGCAGCACGATGGGGCAGGTTTATTTCGCGCGTGAAAAAAAGTCCCGTTATCTGGATCTGCCCATGGAGGGGGCGATGGAGTACAGCGAGGCGACCGCCGAGTTGATTGACAAGGAAGTAGCCGATATTATCCGCGAGCAATATGAGAAGGCCAAGGAGATCCTGAAAGGCAAAAAGGATGTCTTGAACGTGGCATCCAAAATTCTTCTGGAAAAGGAAAAGATCGACGGGGAGGAATTGAAACAGATTATGGAAAAGGATGCAAAAAAAGGAAGAGAGTAAGGTTCGGAGGGGCGTAAGTTTTGAAACATGGCAGGAGAGGAAGGAAGCGAGAAGTATTATGGAATCCAACGGAAAGATCGTGGGGCTTGTGGGAAGCCCCAACCGTGAGGGGCGCACCCATCGGCTGGTTGCCGCAGCCCTTGAAGGTGCGGCCCAGGCCGGCGCGGCCACCGAACTGATCCAGATGGCCGATCATGTGGTGGCGGCCTGCGGGGACTGTATTCCCTGGGTCTGCAAAAACCAATTGAAATGCACCCATGAAGATGAAGCCTTTACCTGCCTTAGCCGGAAGATCCTGGGCTGCGGGGCCTTGGTCCTGGGGACCCCGGTTTACTGGTGGGATACCAGCGGGCTGGTGAAATACCTCATCCTAAAGATGTTTCGGGTCTACGCCCATTCGGCACCCTTGCAGGGGCTTCCTGCCTTTGGCATTGCCATAGCCGGAGGGACGGGAAATGGCCTTGTCTCGGGACTGCGTCCCGTGTATCATTTCTTCCAGATGATGCACATGCGGGCCTTGGAACCGCTTCCCGCCACCCGCTTCAATTTCGGCGTATCGCTTGAACGGGCACGGATGCTTGGCGAAAAGATTGCAAGGATGGCCGGTAAGCGTGTGCCGTTCAGCAGCCTTGAAGAACGTTTGTTGTGGTACGATGCTCTCCCCCACCTGAATTTGAACCGGGCTGCGGAACGGCGCCTGCTTGCGGACCTTGTTGTCCAGGCGATTCCTCCAGGCAAGAACGAGGAAGTTGCGTTGGGTCTTGCCCGGGCTGACGCCCTTGCCGCGGAAGGCAGGGCATTGGATTCCCTGACCGAGGTGACCCGGGCCTATGAGATCGGCGCTGACCTTTTCGATAGAATGAAGGAGGTATGATTGAATGAATGATGCGTTCAGCGAATTTGTGAGAAAACAGTTTCCCGCCATGAAGAGGAAGGTGAACGGCTTCCCTGCCGCCTATCTGGACGGTCCGGGCGGGTACCAGGTCCCGCAATCGGTGATCGAAGCCGTAACGGATTATCTGATCAACATGAACGCCAATGTGGGCCATCAGTTCGAAACAGCGGAAAACACATCCCGCATGATTCAAAATGCCCGCTTGATCTTCGCGGACTTCTTCAACTGCGATTGGGACGAGGTCATCTTCGGCGCCAATATGACCACGTTGAATTTTGCTCTGGCACAGGCCCTGGCCCGCAAATTGAGGGCCGGCGATACGGTGCTGATTACGGAAATTGACCACGAGGCAAACCGGGGCCCCTGGCTGCAGCTGCAGGATCGAGGCATCGCGGTGGAAGACGTGGTGCTGGATGTGGGTTCGTGTACGCTCGATATGGGGGATTTTCGGGAAAAGCTCGCCAAGAGACCGAAGGTGGTGGCGGTAAACTATGCCAGCAATGGGGTGGGGACCATTAACGACGTTCAGGAGATCGTTCGGATGTCCCACGATATAGGCGCGCATACCGTGGTGGACGCCGTTCATTACGCGGCGCACGGTCCCATTGACGTTCGGAAACTCGATACGGATTTCCTCCTCTGCTCGGCGTACAAATTTTTCGGACCGCATATCGGGGTGCTCTATGCCAAGAAAGACGTCCTGTCCGGGCTGCGCCCTTTCAATCTCAGAACCCAGCAGCAATGTCCGCCGTTTATGATGGAAACCGGAACACTTCATCACGAAGGAATTGCTGGTGCGGCTTCAGCAGTGGAGTTTATCGCGGATATCGGCCGGAAGTTCGGAAATGATTTGACGGGAAAGGCCGATGAACCGAAAGCCGGCAGGAGGGATCGAATCGTGACCGGGCTGAAGGTCTTTGAGAAATACGAACAGGTGCTGACCACCCATCTGATAGAGGCTGTCACGAGTGAGGTTCCCAAGGCAACCATTTACGGTCCGCCCGAGGGGCATCCGCGGACTTCGACCGTCTCATTCACCCTCGACGGGTATACTGCGGAGCAGGTGGCCGGATATCTGGGAAGCCGGGGCCTGTTCGTCTGGGATGGTCATTTCTATGCTATCCGGCTGGTGGAGCGGCTGGGGCTCCTGGATCGCGGCGGACTGGTACGCATCGGAATTGCTCCCTACAACACTCGGGAGGAACTGGATCGCCTTATCGCGGCCCTGAAGGCGGAAGACGACCTGAAACGGTACCTGCATCTCTCTTGATCGTCGATGAAAGGATCTCATATGAATGCGGATTTTTCAGACAAGGTAGTGATGGTCACAGGCGCCTCCCGCGGCATCGGGCGAGAGATCGCGCAACAGTTTGCGGACCGGGGTGCACGGGTCGTGGTGCATTTTCACAAGAACGAGGAAGCCGCGCAGCACGCGATCGAGGCCTTCCCCGGCAGTGCTCATTTGAAGGTTCAAGCCGATTTGTCCGATGCGGCGGCGGTTGGCGATATGACGGAGAGGGTGTTTCGGCAAACAGGGAAAATTGATGTCCTGGTCAACAACGCGGGCGTGTATGAATTTCACCCGCCATCCTCAACCTCGTTTGTGGATTGGCGGCGCAGTTGGGAAAAAACCCTGTTCACGAACTTGATAGGGCCGGTCCACCTGTCTTTTCTCGTGGCGCATGAGATGATGAAAAGCGGCGGCGGCAAGATCATCAACATCACCTCGCGCGGGGCTTTTCGCGGCGAGCCGGATGCCCCTGCTTACGGCGCGAGCAAGGCCGGACTCAACGCGTTCAGCCAATCCATGGCGCAGGCTCTGGCCTCCCACAGCGTCTTTATGTATGCCGTTGCACCAGGGTTTGTGGAAACCGATATGACCACCTCCATGCTGTCCGGCTCCGAGGGAGATGCCATCCGCGCCCAAAGCCCCCTGAACCGTACGGCGCGTCCGGATGAAGTTGCCCGGGTGGTGCTGTTCCTGGCCGGCGAGGGGACCGATTATCTTACGGGCTGTATCGTCGACGTGAACGGCGCCTCGTATCTGCGCACCTAGTTTCCACCCATAAATGGCTATTTTTCACAATCTCATCGTCAATCTGCGGGATCACTTGTGCGAAGTACTAAAGTACGTCTCCGCGTAATCCCTTGATTCCCTTGATCTCGTAAAAAATATCTCATTTCTGGATTGGAAACCCTCTAGCGCTCAAATTCCTTTCAACAGCGCGCTTGAAGCGGCTGTCAGCAAGCCGAGGGCGAGAAACCCCGCACCAAAACTCCATTTGTCCGCCACTGCACCCAATGCCACCGGCGTCAGACCGAGGCCGAATGCCACGCCGACCGCTACGGTTGCTCCGGTAAAAGCGCTCCGTTCATTGGCCTGTGTCAGCTTGGAAATGGTCACCAGAGCCACAGGAAAAAATCCGGTTGAAACGGTCGCTTGAATAATCAGGACGATGATCAAAGGAGTGAAGGGCGGCGCCAGAGCTAAGGCAGTGGTTGAAAGCCCTGTGATCAGCAGGAGTGAAAAAAGGATCTTTTTTACGCCGACTCTGTCGACCAGGACGCCGGCCAGAATGGACACCATGAACCCCCCGATCCTGGAGAGGCCGAAAACGGTATCTGCCGTGTGCAGGGGCATATGGTTGCCTTTCACGAGAAAGAGCGGGATGATATTGTAAAGACCGATCCCGTTGGCGGCGGCAAAAACCCAGAGGGCCGTGATGATCCAGAAGTCCCTGCGCAGGATGATGTGCCGAAACCCGGTCGTGCTCTTTTCCGGAGGAGGCGGATCCGGACAGAACGCCAGAAAACTGATCACCGCCGCCGATGATATGATGCCGAGGATAAGAAAAACGTCTCTCCATTGAATGAAATGCAGGGCAAAGGCCACAAGAAGCGGCACCGAGAGGATGCTCAAGGAGGCGGCGGTATCGTGCAGTGCAACGGCCCTCCCCCAATGGCTGCGGTCAAAAGCGGCCGTTAGCAGGGGAATGGCACAGGGCAAATAGATGCCTGTGCTCAGGCCGATGAACATCGCAAGAACGGCGAATGATACATAGCCGTCTGCATAATGCAGGCAGAAGAGTGAAATACTTAAGAGAGCGAACCCGATCGTGATGGAACGTTTATAGCCGATGCGTGAGGACAGGAGACCCGAAACAAGCAGACTGACGGAATACCCCACGGATAGAAACGTAAACAGACTCCCGGCAAGGACATTATCGATGGCAAGCTGATCCTGTATGAGAGGGAGAAGCGGGGAGAAGATCGTCCTGGTCGAAAAATTGATGTACCAGAGACTCCAGAAAAGAAAGAGAAGAAGCAGTTTCATAATGAGAGGTGTACACAAACCCGGCCTGATTTTCAATCATTATCGCCTTTGTTTTGATTAAGCCTTCTCTCCCTGGGCATCATTCGGATCAAGGAACTCTACTGACCAGGGAAGGGAGCGAAGAAGATAACGAGGAATAAGGACCTTGGCAGCGCTTGACGAGAATATACTTTGAGGGACTCCGCCCTTGGGTTATAATGAAAATCGGATTCCATGCAACTCCTGAACTTCCTTGAATTTGACCGATCCCGCTGAAGCGGGACTCATTTCCGGATTGGAAATCACATCGCGGCTCTCCACGTACGGATATGCGCGAGACCGTATGATGAAACCTCAACGCAGAGTTGGAGCGCCCGAAAACCATTCATCTCATGTTGAAAGGAAAGTGATGAGCAGGCTGTTCTCTTCGTTTCATCTGCGCGATACGGTGTTCAGGAATCGTATCTTCGTTTCACCCATGTGCCAGTACTCCAGCACCGATGGAATGCCGACCGACTGGCATTTGGTCCACCTGGGCAGCCGGGCGGTGGGCGGAGCAGGACTGGTCATGGTAGAGGCCACCGCGGTCACACCGGAGGGTCGAATAAGCCCGGCGGACAGCGGTATCTGGTCGGATGGCCATGCCCGGGCGTTCAAGAGAGTCAGCGAGTTCATCGGAAAGCAGGGAGCCGTGCCCGCAATTCAGCTGGCCCATGCCGGTAGAAAGGCGTCAACCAATTCACCCTGGAAGGGAAACAATCCTTTGGCGGCGGATTCGGGAGGCTGGCAGCCGGTCGCCCCGAGTGCAGAACCTTTTGCACCGGGCTATCCCGAACCCAAGGCATTGGGCAAGGCTGATCTGGACAGGCTTGTAGACACGTTCGCAGCCGCGGCCGAGCGAAGCCTGGAGGCCGGTTTTCAAGTGGTGGAAATCCACATGGCCCACGGCTATCTTCTGCACGAATTTCTATCTCCCCTGTCCAATCGCCGCAGCGACGGGTGCGGCGGAAGCCTTGAAAACCGCATGCGCCTGCCGATCCGAGTGGCCCAGGCGGTGAGAGATACCTGGCCGCAGCATTGGCCTGTGTTCGTGCGCATCTCCGCCACAGACTGGAAAGAGGGGGGGTGGGATCTGCCGCAATCCCTTCAATTCTCTCATCGGCTCAAAGAGGCGGGCATCGATCTCATTGACTGCTCGAGCGGGGGCCTGGTTCCCGATGCCGTTATCCCAGCCGGCCCGGGCTTTCAGACTCCCTTTGCCACTGCGATTCGCCGGGAGGTCGGGATACCGACCGGCGCTGTGGGTATGATTACTCAGCCGACCCAGGCCGAGCAGATTATTGCCACAGGCCTCGCCGATGTCGTCATTCTGGCACGCCAAATGCTGCGCGATCCTTATTGGCCGCTCCATGCAGCTCATAGCCTGAAAATAGATGTACCGTGGCCGGTACAATATGAACGGGCCAGGCCGCAATAAGGGGATCGCCGCGGGCAAGGACGTCCGTTTCCATAGCAATTTGACGCCGGCTTCAAACAAAGGGAAGAGGAGGGATTATGGAAAAGCGGAGACAATTTCTCAAAGTCGTCCTTGGGTTTCTGGGAGGCATCGGCCTCGTTTTCAGTCCTTTGCTTTCAATGATTGGATCGGCATATGCGCAAGCCAAAAGAATCATCGTGCCCAAAGGCACCAAACGGCAAAGCCTCATCAACGAAAATCCGGCACATCTGGACACTCGGAATCTCGATATTACCCCATTGGGCGATTTCGGCACCATGGGGCTGGAGGACTATAAAGCGAATTTGGAGAACTGGCGTCTTGAGGTCGGGGGCCGTGTGAAGAAGCCGCTGAAGTTGAAATATTCCGAGCTCCTGGAACTGCCGTCGATTGAAAGAACAGTCCTTTTGATCTGTCCCGGCTTCTTTGCAAATAACGGTCATTGGAGGGGAATCCCTCTCGCGGAGTTGCTCAAGGCTGCCGGGGTGGAAGAAGGGATTACCCAGGTGACCTTTGCGGGGCCGGAAGGTGAATATGAGAAAACCGAGGCATATCACCTGGAAGATATCCTTTCCAACAAGGTTTTCCTGGCCTACGAGGTGAATGGAAAGGCGCTTCCCAGGGAACACGGTTTTCCGCTCCGCGTGGTGGCCGAAGACTCCTACGGAAGCCGATGGGTGAAGTACGTCTGCAAAGTCACAGCAGCGTAGCCCATATGGCTTAACCGTTCCTTGGGAAGGCCTTCGCCGGCCCTTATGTTTCAGCCTGCCTTGTTTCAAAATGCCGACCTCCTACAATGAACCAAGATGCGGGGGAAAGGAAAAGCCGTTCCTTTCCCTTCGGCTGGAGGGTCGCTCAAGCCGGGGGGATTTCTTGACACCCAGAATATCCTGATTATATTCCGGGTAACAAGTTATGGAACAGCAAATCCATTGGATGATCATAAATATTTCAGACTCCTAACCGAGAGGAGGTGACATTATGGCTTTCGCACTTAGACGAGCATCTGGAAGACCGTCGTGGATGACGCCCGGAGGTCACGAGGGACGGGGCGATGTGTTTTTCGATCGATTGTGGCCGGAATGGCGGAGAGACATGGGTGAGGAAGCGCGACCCAGCGTCAATTTTTACAAGAAGGACGATAACTACTACCTTACGGCTGACGTTCCCGGCCTGAGCAAGGATGAAATTTCCGTATCGCTTGATGACCGGGACTTGACTATCAGCGGCAGAAAGCAATCTGAAAAGGAGGAACAGGGAGCAGATTACTACATGAAGGAGAGGCGTCACAGCACCTTTTTCAGATCCTTCTGCCTGCCGGAGGACGTCGACGAAGAAAAAGTCGACGCAACCTATAAAGACGGCGTGCTCGTGTTGGTCATGCCGATCAAGGAGGAAACTGAGACAACGAAGATTAAGGTACATTGAGGCGGCCTCATGAACCGGTAACGTGTGGATGATCGTGCCTTTCGCGGGCACGCCCGAGTCAATTCACTGCCAAGGTCGAGGCGAGTCCGGGTTTCGCTGCGGGTTCGAATGGCCCCTATGAAGAAAGGGAGGTAAGGACATGACACTACCCAAAGATTCTTTTCAGGCGAACGTTGAGGAAGATTTTGTGAGCAATTGGAGAGGGTTTGTCGCCAATATGGAGGCCTCTTTGAATATACTTGAGAAAGGGATCGATGAGGCCGCTCAGATGCGCGATATCTGTACGAACGAGTGGTGCGTAGCGACAGAACATGTGATCGATGAGCTCAGCAACAGCCTTTTTTCCATCAGCGAACCCCGCTGGTCGACGGAGGGTGACAGCAGAAAACTCAAGGAGCTCAAAAGACGGATTCATGACCTGTATGCAAAGTATAAGGTCACGGCTGGGAAGTAGCCTCTATGCCGCCGGGCTGTATCGTTCTCCCGGCGGTGAACACGCGAGCCGGACCTCGGATTCCAGGCTATCCTGTTTATGGGATGCGGTCGGGAAGGGCGCTATGCGCTGCTCCAAGACCCGGTTCCGGAGATGCCGAATAATCCGGATCCGAAAATGGGAGGATTGTGCTCACGGATGGACGGGAGCGGACGAGGCCGTGCCGTTATGAGTCTGCGGATCGGGGGAGAACCGGCTTGATATCGACCACCGGGGTTCCATCAATCGCTTCTAGTGGTCCCACTTTCAACCTGTTTCCGCTGATTTCAAGAACGGAAACACGGTGCAAGCCAAGGGGATTCGGCCTGTCGGGAGACCGTGTCGCGAAGACCCCGGTGAGAGGCCTATTCTTGTTTCGGCGGGGGTGCAGTTTTAATATGTCGCGTTGAGCTTTATGAAGCCATGTAATCAAGATGATTTCATGGCCCACCGCAATGCCTTTAAGGCCCTCTGTAAACGCTGAATGCACCTGGAGCCACGCGTGGGGTGCGCCCTCGTATACTTGGCGTGGTGCGTCCTCACGGGAGCCCAGTTCGGATCGTATGATTCCTATCTGTTCGATTGTATAAGTGGTTTGGTTCATATCTCTCCTCGCTCTGCGACTGTCCCCTTCATCCTTGCTGGTTTTTCTCCTGCCTCCGCCCATGATAGCGTATCAGCCCTTCTTGAGCGACGGAGGCCACCAACCTGCCGTCGCGGGTGTAGATCTCGCCGAAATTCAAGCCCCTGGCGCCCGAGGCGCTGGGGCTGCGCGTGACATAGAGCAGCCAATCATCCATGCGGAAGTCCCTGTGAAACCACATTGCGTGGTCAAGACTGGCCGTCTGCATGTCCGGCTCCCAGAAGCTGTGACCGTGCGGGTAAAGCGAGGTGCCCGAGAGGTAAAAGTCCGACGCATAGGTCAGGAGATATTGATGGGAAGCCGGATCATCCGGCATGGCACTTATGGTCTTGAACCAGGAGTATTTGAGGGGATCTCTTTTTTCAGGTTCAAATGCGTTTAAGGGGTTAACGGGCCTTATCTCGATGGGTTTTTCACAGAGGATTCTGTCCCGTACCTTCTCAGGGATTTTGTCCGCCAGCCTGCGGGCCATTTCCAACTCCGATTCGATGCCTTCCGGACCGGCGACTTGAGGTGCCGTATCCTGGTGATCGAACCCGGGTTCCTGAATCTGAAAAGATGCGGACATGGAAAAGATGGCGCGACCATATTGGATTGCCCGCACGCGCCGGGTGGTGAAACTCTTGCCGTCCCTTATACAGTCTACGTCGTAGACGATGGGCTTGGCATCGTCACCATGCCGCAGGAAATAGCCGTGGAGACTGTGGGCCCGCCTGATTTCCGGCACCGTCTGGGACGCGGCCGACAGGGCCTGACCCAGGACCTGCCCCCCGAACACGGCGCCGAACCCCATATCCTGGCTTTGGCCGCGAAAGATATTTTCCTCGATCTTTTCAAGCTTCAGGAGACCTAGCAATTCTTCCAAGACATTGCCTTCGCTGCAAGTGCTCATAGGATATCCTTTCTGAATTCAGGATTTGGAGGGTCACGGCATTGAGATGCCCGGCGAATATGGATCCGTTCTCATGGCCGGTTGTCCGGTTCAGGCCATTTCCCGACATTTCAAAGAAGTATAGCTGATTTCGGGTCTCAAAGCCAGCCGGTATGTGTGGAATTCGGGGATAAGATGAACTCTCATGCCTGTTCTCGCTCCTCATGAGAATTTCCTGGATTCGCCGCATGTGTGCGACAAACTCAGCGGTCTCATCGGCGGACAGATGCCCGATCATGGAGTCTATTACTTGCCTGAAGCAAGTAAAAGGGGCGCATCTGTCGACATGAAATCTTCTGCGCATCCCGTTCCCACCGGTCTTAAAACCTTGCACAATCGGGGTTCGATATCGTATAGTATTTTTACAAACTCTAAAATTCATGAGGAGAAAGCGAATGGCTTATGATTTCAGTGCGGATGATATTTTTAAACTAGCGGAAGAGATTGAACGGAACGGCGCGGCTTTTTATCGGGATGCCGCCCGGTTCGTATCATCTGCGGCTCAGAAGGAATTGCTGCTGCATCTTGCGGATATGGAAGACCGGCATGAAAAGATGTTCAAAGCCATGCGCGCCGAATTGACTGAAGAGGAAAAGGCTGGAACGGTTTTCGATCCGGACGATGAATCGGCGTTGTACTTGAAGGCGCTTGCGGATATGCGTGTGTTTTTTGACAAGCCGATCGATACATCCTCCATGGAGAATATTCTTAAAGCCGCCTTTACCGCGGAGAAGGATTCCATTGTGTTGTATCTCGGCATGAAGGACCTGGTCCCCGAGAAATCCGGCAATAACCGTATCGACAGTATCATCAAGGAGGAGATGGGGCATATCCGTCTGCTCGGAAAGGAATTGACGGCAATAAAACAGTAATGCCGGCCGGCCGGGCGAAGCGAGCCCGCCGGGCATTGTTGGTTTCCATCCACAGCTGAATCTTGGGCGCGAGCGAGTTTCGAACGGAAGATTTCGGTCAGATCCCGGTACACCTTTCCCCCCGCAAGAAAAGTCCTTTCCCGGTTTTCGCTTGTAATCCTGATAGGGATGGTTATATTGCGCGTTCAAATGCGGCCTGGGGCTGCTTACAAATTTGGGAGATAGTGAATTATGTCGGGAACATTGACAAACGATAACTTGAGAAACATTGCCATCATTGCCCATGTGGACCACGGCAAGACCACTCTGGTGGATGCCATGTTTCGCCAAAGCGGCCTTTTCCGGGCCGACGAGGAAGTCGACGAACGACTGATGGACACCCTGGACCTGGAACGTGAGCGAGGGATTACCATCGCGGCAAAGAACTGTTCAGTGGTATGGAAAGGGGTGCGGATCAATATCATCGATACCCCCGGCCATGCGGATTTCGGAGGAGAAGTTGAACGGGCATTGTCCATGGCGGACGGAGCGCTTCTGCTGGTGGATGCATCGGAGGGGCCGTTGCCGCAGACCCGTTTTGTGCTCAATAAAGCCCTGAATGCAGGATTGAAGATCATCGTGGTCATCAATAAGATCGATCGCCAGGATGCCAGGCCCGACGAAGTGCTGGATGAAATCTACGATCTCCTGATCGACCTGAACGCCACTGACGATCAGCTGGAATTTCCCCTCCTTTACACGATCGGCCGTGACGGCATCGCCCGGAAGGATCTGCATGAGGAGGGGGGCAGCCTTCACGTGCTGTTCGACACGATCCTCGAAGCGATCCCCGGCCCGACCCACGATCCCGGTGCACCCTTCCAGATGCTCGTATCCGATCTGGGTTATTCCGATTATGTGGGCCGCCTGGCCGTCGGCAAAATCTTCAACGGAACGGCGCACTCCAAGGACAGGCTTGTGCGCATCGGCAAATCAGGCGAGAGCACACTTCTCAAGGTGTCAAAGCTCCAGGTATACGAAGGCATGAAACTGAGGGACGTGGATGAGGTCCAACCCGGTGACATTGCAGTCCTGGCGGGTATTGATGATGTCAAGATCGGCGATACCATCTGCAACCATCTCGCGCCCCGCGCCTTGCCGCGGATTACAGTGGATGAACCCACCGTATCCATGAAGATTACCATCAACGACTCGCCCCTCGGAGGCAAGGAAGGGAAGTACGTCCAATCGAGCCGAATCCGAGAGCGCCTGGAAAAGGAGACCCTTCGCAATGTGGCCATCCAAGTGGAAGACGGGGAAGACCAGGAGAGTGTCGTGGTAAAGGGCCGAGGGGAGTTTCAACTCGCCATCCTTATCGAGACCATGCGACGGGAGGGGTATGAGTTTTGCGTGGGGCGGCCCGAGGTCATCTACCGCTATGAAAACGGCAGGAAACTCGAACCTATCGAGCGGCTGTTGGTGGACTGCGAAGAACGCTTTCTGGGTGTGGTCACGGAAAAACTCTCGCTCCGAAAGGGAAAGATGATCAATCTGGTCAACAACGAAAAGGGCAGGGTTCGGATCGACTTTTCATTGCCCGCCCGAGGACTCATCGGATACCGTGACGAATTTCTGACCGATACGCGAGGCACCGGCATCATGCACGCCGTGTTCGACGGCTACGGGGACTTCAGGGGAGAATGCCAGAGCCGATTCACCGGTTCCATCGTGGCCGACCGCAGCGGAAAGGCGGTGGCCTATGCCCTGTTCAACCTGGAACCCCGCGGCAGGCTCTTCATCGCGCCGGGGGCTCCGGTCTATGAGGGCATGATCGTGGGTGAACATAACCGGGGCGTCGATATTGACGTCAATCCGTGCAAGGAAAAGAAACTGAGCAACATGCGCGCGGCGGGAAAAGACGAAAACGTCATCCTCTCTCCGCTCAAACCCCTGACCCTTGAGCAGGCCCTCAGCTTCATCCGGGAAGACGAACTGGTGGAAGTCACCCCCCTATCGTTGCGCATGCGAAAAGCCGTCCTGTCGGCCCAGAAGCGTCATACGGTTCGTGCATCTTCCCTGAAGAGAAGAGAAGCGGCCTGATACCCATTGAAAGGGACAGACACTATGCCCGGGACCTGCCTGCAGAGCGGACTGCAGGGTTCCTGAATGAGAGGCTACCGCAAGCGCCAACCCCGCAAAAAGGATTCTCCGGAATAACCGTGATGTGCAGCACCGGCCAGGATCAGGGAGGTATTCATGAAACGGTTGAGCAGGATTTTCATTGCGGGCATCGCTACGATTCTGCCTGCTATCGCCACCTTTTACCTGCTGTTCTGGCTTGGCGCCAGAGCGGAGAGCGTCGTGGGGCGATTGATACACGCCCTGCTTCCTGGCCATTTGTACCGGCCGGGCATGGGCGTTCTGGCGGGCGTGGCGCTGGTTCTGGCGATCGGAGCGATGATGCAGGCACTTCTGGTGCGGAGGCTCTTCAATTGGGGAGAGCGGCTCCTTTGCCGGGTTCCCCTGGTCAAATCCATCTACGGATCGATTCGGGACCTGATCAATTTTGTGTCGCATCCCGGCAGAGAGGGTTCGGAAGACAGCCAGGTGGTGATGGTCACCTTGGGGGGCACGGGGATGGAGATCATGGGCCTTCTGACGCGACGCGATTTCAGCGACATGCCCTCGGAAGTGGCGGGACCCGACACCGTTGCCGTCTACCTGCCTCTGAGCTACCAGATTGGAGGCCATACCGTCCTGGTGCCCAAGTCCGCCGTTCGTCTGGTCCACATGAGTACCGATCGGGCCATGCGCTTCATGATCACGGGAGGCATGAGCACCGGGACGCAGGGGAAACACGAGCCGTGACAAACCCTGCAACCCAACGATGTTGCCCCGCGGCACAACCCGGCGGGGACGCTTTCTCAGGTGCTAATATCCCGTCTTCAGATCCACCAGGTTGATCATCTTTCCTTTCTTGTGAACGTATACTTCCAGGTTGTGGTCGATGATCTCCAGGGCTCTCTCCATATACTTGGGGGATATACCGCATATATGCGGGGTAAGGATGACATTTTCCAGGTCCCACAACGGGTTGTCTTCCGGCAGGGGCTCCTCGAAATACACATCGCTCGCCAGTGCCCTGATTCTGCCGTTCCGCAGAGCGTCGATCAGGTCGGGTTCGTTGACGGTTTTTCCTCTCCCTATGTTGATAAAACAGGCCGATTCCTTCATGAGATCAAAGTAACGCCTGTCTATGATCTTTTCCGTAGCCGCAGTGTAGGGCAAGAGGTTAATGATATAGTCGCTCTTTTCGAAGACTTTTCCCATATCACGGCTGCCGTATACCTCTTCCACAAACTCCAGTGGTTCAGGGGTGCGTTTCACGCCTATGACGTGCATTCCCAAAAAAGAGGCCTTTCTGGCTATTTCCTTCCCGATATCTCCCAAACCGATGATGCCCAGCACGGAACCGTTGATTTCTCCCTGGGATACGGAACGGTCCCATCTCCTGCGCATCTGGTTCCTGAGCAGGATGTGGCAGCTGCGCGCCAGGTTGATCATCGATGCAAGAGCAAATTCAGACATAGGGGTCTTGTGGATACCACGGCCGTTCGTCAGAGCGATGCGCCTTCGGGCAACTTCATCCAGGGGCATGTAGTCCACACCCGCACTGATCGCCTGGATCCACCGCAGCATGGGTGCAGCATCCAGCATCTCCCGGCTGCATTTGAAAAACGTGATCAGAATCTCAGCCTCTTTCAGGTATTCAAGGACCTGTTTCTTGTCTGTTGAGACCGAGAAGTCAAGGTCGTCATATTTCTTTTTGAGCACGTTCACATACTCTTGGGGAAAGTCGAAATTGATCAGGACTCTTGGCATACGTTTATCTCTCCTTATGGGGTGTGATGGAACGCTGTTCTTCTTTCCCGAGTCTGGGGAACCGGGACCCCCCGAGGGGGCTCAGGAAGAAAGCCGTTTCTTCCGTTCCAAGGCTCCGGGCTGGTCTTTTCAGTGACTTATCAGCGTGGGATAGCTACCCCCCCTCCGCATTCTCGACTTCATCGAGCTGCGGATTCCCCCACTGGTAAGTCACGAAAACACGGCGCCCTCTCACCAGTCACTTCAGAAATGGCTTTCTCCCTGAGCAGCAGGTCCTGCCAGACCCCGGATCGGTAGAACCTATCCGGATCCTCCACCAGAGGTGGAGGGCTCAGCTGAAACTGATACCGTTCGAACTATTTTTGATTTTTCTTGTATGGATTACATTCCGGGTAAAACTTTTCTGCGCATTCCGGGCAAATATCGTGGCTGAAGTCTGCTTCTGATCTTTCATGAATGTAGGATTCAATTTGATGCCAGTTGCCTTTTTCATCTCTGATTCTCTTACAGGAAGCGCAGACTGATAATAAGCCCTCAAGATATTTCATGTTCCTGAATATTTTACGTGTATGATATATTATTATAGTTCCGACGATCACGATGCCTACGGTTTCGAATAATGATTCCCGCCAGTTCAACGGTGTCGCTTTTGCCCCCAGGACCAGGAAAGGAATATCAATCACCTCATCAAGCCAAAGGAGTAGTATTATGAATGTAAAAGCTAATATTTCATAAATGATAACTCGCCTTGAGACAGAGTATTTACCTAATGGGTTCATATAGTTATCCCTCTGAACGGCGTTAGATGCCGGCATAGAAAGGAACCGAACTCAAGGGCCTCCTCAGGACTTGATCCGTGGGAGCTGCCGCGAGACATCGTCTGAAGAAAGCCCGAGTGCAAAGCGCAAAAAAAGCGGACAAAAGCGGTCATGTGCTACTTCGCCCGGTTCGACCCCGGTCCACAGGCTTCTGCTAGAGAAGCTTCTCTGCCCCCGAATAGACCTCTTCCACTTTCAGTGCTGCTGCAGCATTCCCTGGGTACTTTTCGGGATTCCATTTTTTCATGTCATCAAAAATAGGACCATCAGTGTGGTATTCGATACTTCCTTTAACCTGGTAGGATATTCTTTCCTTAGTTATGAAAAGGATCGATCCCTTGCTGCCGGCATGTATATTTTCCAGTGTCTTTGAAAAATAATTGTTCGCAACCACGATGGTATCATCACTGAATTTTGACACACAGGTAGCGTAAATAGCATTGGGCACCCCATCTCCATTTACGGTCGATAAAATGATGGGGCCTTCTCGCTCTTCCCAGGCCTTACTTGCTTTTTCAGGTAAAACTGCCATACTATTCCTCCTTAACTCTTCGTCCGGTTTGTTGGACCGATTGCTTTGTTCCATGCAGGTACGCCGGCAAATCTGCCAAGCCTCCTGACGGTTGGGACACGAATCCCAAAGAGACTGCTGGCGGAGTCGGATTATCGTAACATGGTGATTGTTTATAAATTACGTGCCGGACGATATCAAGAAGATTCCTTGATAAGTGACGGCTTCCTCCTTGAGCCCCCTCTGGGGGTACCTGTTGCCTCCCGCTCACCAGGAGGAGACTTACTTTTTCAGCAAGTTGTAGCAAAGTGAGTCTCTTTTGTGCTATCTTTTCCTCGACAGTCATGTCTTCTCCCTATCGGTCTTATGCTTTTGTGGTGAAAACACTTTAACCGAATAGACGGCTGACTGCTACCCTCTAAACCTCTCATGCGCATGAGAAGACCTTGACTCACACATATTAACGGAACATTCTGGTCAATTCCAGAAAGGCGTGAAAGATCATGAAATCTACTCCATACAATCTTATTATGTCGGCATTATATGGCGGCAGAAAAGGTGATAGACCGCCGGCCGGTAATCCAACGTCAGTAGTATGCCATGGATTAATGGATGCTGCAGGGATTTCTTTTCCGCAGGCCCACCTGGATGCACAGGCGATGGCGGATCTCGCCTTGACAGGGCATGAAATCCTGGGGTTTGACACGGTTATGCCGGAATACAGCGTACACCAGGAATCTGCGGCCCTTGGATGTGACGTGGACTGGGGCGATCGAGATACCATGCCGGACGCCAAGAGTTCACCCTATGCTGATTTTTCGGATATTCAGGTTCCCGAGAGTATTCTTGAAAAGCCTTCCATGCGGGTGGTCCTGGACGCCTTGTCCATCCTGAGGCGCAATGTCGGAGGCGAGGTGGCTATATTCGGCAAGGTCATGGGGCCCTGGACCCTTTCTTACCATATGGCAGGCACTCAGAATTTTCTCCTCCACGTGGGCTTGGGTGAAAAAGAAAAGGTGACAAAAATGATGCGCCAATTGATGCCGGTCACTGTTGCCTTTGCAAAGGCTCAGTTCAGGGCGGGCGCGGATGTCGTTTGTCTCGCGGATCATGTGACAGGAGATTTGGCCAGCCCCCGTCACTATGAAGACTTGCTCCTGCCCATCCACAAAGAAATTACAGCGCAGATTGGCGGGCCTTTGATTCTCCACGTGTGTGGAAATTGTAATGATCGTCTGGAGCTTTTTGCGGGAGCCGGGTTTGATGCGTATCATTTTGAATGGCAGATGGGTCCGAAAAACGTGGTGAAAAAGGTGAAACAGAAGATATCCCTTGCGGGGTGCGTCAATAATGCACAGACATTGTATCAGGGGACACCGGAGGATGCGTACGCTCAAGCACGGGAGTCAATCGGAGCAGGGGTCGACATTATCGGACCTGAGTGCGCTATACCGCTTGCTACGCCATTGGATAATTTGAAGGCGATTGTTTCCGCCGTGCGTGAGGGTTATTAAGTTTTTGCTAAACGCCCCATGTCTGTGGAAGGGACCGGAAAGAAGTTTTTTCTGGCGTCCCAAGACTCTGGATACTGAGGGGCTCTACTGAGTGCTTGATCCGCAGTGAGCAAATCCGGGGACGGCGATGCGCGAAGCGGTGATCAAACACGGCGAGGGTTCGATCCGATTGTGATTAAGGAGGGAATAGATGGCGGAGAACTACCTGAATGAAATAAAGGAAGCAATAATCCAGGGAAAACATGGGAAAATTGAGGATATGGTTTCTGGCCTAATCAAGAAGGAAGTGGACTTGAAACAACTCATCGATGAGGGAATGATTGCAGCCATGGACGTAGTGGGCACGAAATTTGCGAGCCATGAGATTTTTGTGCCGGAGATGCTTGTTTCGGCGCTGACCATGCAAAAGGGGCTGAAGCTGATCAAGCCCCTGCTGAAACCAGAGGAAACAGAATCAAAAGGGACAATTGTCATGTGTACTGTCAAGGGAGATATCCACGATATCGGCAAGAACCTGGTCATTATGATGCTGGAAGGCGCGGGATTCGAAGTAATCGATTTGGGTGTGGATCTCTCCGTCGACCAATTGATTACGCGAATTGGAGAGATTCAACCCGATATTCTTGGCCTGTCCGCCCTACTGACGACTTCCATGCCGCAAATGAAGAAAGCCATTGATGCCCTGGATGCCCAGGGATTGCGGAAGACGGTCAAAGTCATGGTGGGAGGCGCGCCTGTAGATAAGAAGTTCGCCGATGCAATTGGTGCGGATGGATACGGCAAAGATGCTGCTGAAGCGGTAATAATGGCAAGAGGATTTGCTTGAGTTTATCCAAAAGATCCTGTTTTTCCTTGGGCAAGGATGCCGCCAGGGCACCGAGAATGGAGTTCAGCTCGTCCACGTCCCCGTATGCCTCCACCCGAGCGGCGTTCTTGAGCACGCGCTCCCCGCTGAAAAGGCTGGTTTTGCCGCGATCTCCTGTTTTCGTGTATTTATTCTGCTCGCTGCCTGCAAAAATACATTGTCGACCTTATTCATCCCCGGGCGCGTTCTACCACCGGCGCCGGCCGCTTCCTGACCTTGCCGCGCAGGATCGGGATCAGCAGAAGGAAACCGATCAGCACCATACCCATGAACCGGAAGATGTCGATGTAGGACATGGTCCTTGCCTGTCGTTCGACCTGGCGTCTGATCAGGCCCATTACCATCGAGCGCTCTCCCGTCGCCGAAGGCTCCGACCGAACCGACAGCAGGTGCGAGAGCTGTGCGAGGAGCGCACGGAAGTTGGGGTTGTAAGGATTGATGGCCGGCGTCAGGCGCGTCAGGTGAAACTGCGTGCGGCGCGCGAGGAGGGTTGAGGCGGTGGCGACACCCACGGAAGACGCCTCGTTGCGGATGAGATTGTAAAAACCTGTGGCATGGCCCATCTCGTTCGCCGGCAGGGTGCTGTAAGCGGCGGCGGCCACCGAAATGAACAGGAAGCCGGTCCCGAATCCCTGCAGTGCGCGGGCAGAGGCGATATAGGAGAAGGTGACGCCCAGGTCCATGTCGCTGAGCATCTTGAGCGAAGCGAGCATCGTCAGCACGCCGAAGAGGAGAAGCCAGCGAGCGTCGACCCGTTCGATCAGCCTGCCGCCCACCAGCATGGCCATCAGGGCTGCCGCCCCCCCAGGCGCCAGGATCAGCCCTGCCGAGGTGGCGGTGTAACCCAACAGGTTCTGGACGAAGAGCGGCAGCATGACAAGGGTGGCATAGAGCACGAAGTACTGGAAAAAGCACAAGAAAACTCCGGCCCCGAACTCCTTGTTCTTCAGTACCGACAAATCGACCAGAGCGTGTTTGTGCGTGATCGAACGCCAAATGAAGAGTGCCAGGCCCACCACCGCAAGCACAGCGAACGCCTGGATGAAATGGCTTTGGAACCAGTCAAAACGCTCCCCGCGACTGAGAACGATTTCGAGGCTGCCGAGCCCAAAGATGATGTAGAGGAAACTCTGATAGTCTACATGTCCTTCGGGCCTCTTGATGTAAGGCGGGTCAAACACGAAGATAAGGGCGAGAAAGACTGCCAGTACACCGATGGGGAGGTTGATGTAGAAAATCCACCTCCACCCGAAGTGGTCTGTGATCCAGCCTCCCAGGATAGGCCCGATGATGGGGCCGAAAACCACGCCGACTCCGAAGTAGGAGAGGGCCTTGCCCCGCTTCTCCGCCGGAAAGGCTTCCAGGAGGACCGCCTGGCTCATGGGGACGATGATTCCTCCGGCAACCCCCTGCAGAACGCGCATGGCAATACAGAAGGAGAGCGTGGGCGCGGAGCCGGTCCCCACTGACGCCAGGGTGAACACCCCCATGGAGAGGACGAAGATCCGGCGCCGCCCGTAGAAGTTCCCCAACCATCCCGTCATCGGAACGATCACGGCATTGGCCACCAGGTAGGAGGTGATGACCCAGGTGATCTCGTCCACGCCGGCGGAAAGGGAGCCCTGCATATGCGGCAACGCCACATTGGCCACCGAGGTGTCCACTGCCTGCATCATGGTGGCCAGCATGGTGGTGAAGGTAATCATGAAGGTGTTGGTCTGCCGCGTCATTATACCGTCCTGTCTGTGGCTCTTCAGAAAGCGCCATTCGCGGGCAGCATCATCTCCGGCAACAATATCACTACCAGCTGCTTAGGGGGCACACGCGCTTTCTGAAGGGGAAGCTTCGATAAAAGAGCGGCGCCGCCTTCTTTCCCACGCGGTTTTCAATGGGAACTGGGGAAAGAATGGGCACGAGCTAATACCGCTTATAAACGATTTTTGCGTGCTCCTCTCGCCGTTCCAGCGTTCCTTGCGCTTCCAGGTAGTTCAGGTGTGCGATTACCTCTCCGACCGCAAACCATTTCTGAACGGGGGGAAACAATTTCCATGATTTAAATCGGATATCCCAGGTTACGTGAGGCGCAACATCCCAGGCGGTTCCCGGGCGGTCCTCAAGAGCGGAGAGCGACTCGGCCAGTCTCCTCTGATGGTGCTCCTGCAGCCGTTTGATTCTCCCCCTGTGATCGGTGAATAGGCTCCGGTGTCCGGGGAGGACAAGCTCGACGTCCAGAAGATACGTCTTCTGGAGACTTTCCAGGTAGGCTCCCAGGGAATTTTCAAGCTCCGGCCAGCGGGTGATGTTGGGAGTGATGTCGCAAAGGAGGTGGTCTCCCGCAAGGAGTATCTTTTTTTCAGCATCATAGAGGCACATGTGCCCCGGAGAGTGCCCCGGTGTAGAAACACCCCTGAGCGAGTAGTCCCCCACCTCTATAATGTCGTCTTCTTTCATAGGAGAGAAGTCTATTTTCCGGCCAGGCCCGTATCGAAAGCCCGGATGCCTCTCCTCGGCCCTTCGGAGTTCTTCTTCGGGAAATCCGTTTGCGAGATAGAACCTCCGGAGAGCATCCACCCGAACCGCTCCCTGCCGGGCGATGGACGTCACGATGGCAGATTCCACTTTGCTGAAGAAGACCTTCGACCTTTCTCGCGCCAGTCTCCCCACCAGGCCAAGATGGTCAGCGTGCAGGTGGGTGATGAAAAAGTCCGTCCTGTCCAGGTCCACCTGGAGTTCACCAAGGGAGGAAAGGAACGGTGCGGCGCACTCCTCCCGGTTCATGCCGGTGTCGACGATCAGATTTCGATCAGGGCCCTTGATGAGGTAAGCGTTCGTAGCCTTCAAGGGGCTTTCGGGAAGAGGAACTTCGATCTTGTATAGGTTGGGAAGTATCTGTTCGAGCACTTGAGGCCGACCTCCGATGCTGATTGCAAAGCTGTGAGAGAAGTCCGGTCCAGTTACGGTTCCTGAACCTTGGCTGCCCGATTGGTTATTTTATTAGTCACGAAACACCCCACCGGTTGGTCGTTCGGACGACTGCTATCCGCGCGTACTGGTCTGAAATCAGCCGGTTCGCCCATTCGATAACGGGCAGCAGCCTTTTCGCCGCCAGTCTTTTGACCTCCGCATGGGAGGCCCACCGGTATTCATGGTGCTCGGGCCGTCCAAGTTCGGGGTTCACGGAGAAGCGGACTTCGCTTTCGGAGGTCTCAGCAAGGTAATATCTGGCCGTTTTTTTCCCTCCACTGTAATAGGGCGCCGTCTCCTTGAAAACCCGGCCCCATCGGAATCGGAGGTCGATGATGCCCGCTTCCTCGCGGACCTCCCTCTTGGCCGTTTCAAAGGGGTCTTCCTTCTCTTCAACCAACCCTTTCGGGAAGTCCCAGTTCTTATAGGCCCTCAGGAAGAGATGCTTCCATGTTTCCTCCTCTTTCCTGACCACCACCACTCCCGCAGACAGTTTCATCGGTCGTCACCATTCCTCAGTTGTACCAACGCCCTCCACTTACGATGCAGGGTTCGGATCGACTCGACCGACCCATGGTCTGGAAGAACATGATACTCAGGAAGAAGACTTGGCATTACAGTGCCTCAGTTTCCGTTCATCGTCATGCTAAGAACGTTTATCGAACCTGTCAAAGCATTTTTCCATTTTATCCTCTAAATGCCTTTTACTTTTTCGGGATTCTGTATCCGGCTTGACGGAGAATGGGCAGCTGATGGGTCTAAGATACGCTTAAAGACAACCCGCAGGTCACCACAGACCGCCTGATTGAAATGTCCTGGAAGGAAAGATGGATCGCCGGCAGGAAGCAGCAGGTGGAAGAAAGGAAAATGGCGGCGTGCCATCAAGCCTCCTCACAGGCACTGGCACGCCGCAGGCAGATTTCAAGATGATCAGAAAGCGCCAGCTACATTCTGACGGTCGATACCACATGTGCGGAATTCTTCATGGCCTTTGAATCCGTTGTCGGCGCGCTCCGTATCCTGAGTAATTTTCTTCCCGTTGACGGAACACGATGATAAGGTGGCGCTAGAGTCCTGATCCATGTACTGCACGTACCCCAGGTAGGGAACGCTCCATTGTCTAAAAGTTGCGGACTTATCCGCACCGTTTCCCCATATCCGCATCTGATACCGGATTTTATAGGCCGTCACCGGGCCGGAAGGGAGGGCGACCCGCTTCTTGTCGACCACATCGACTTTCATGCTTGCGTGAGCAACATAGTCGGGGAGTTCCTCGACTGTCAAGGTAGCGGCAGTGAATTTCGACTCACCCACATTCATCGGATACCATGCCTGCAGAAGTCCGGCCGAGAACTGCATGGTGTATGTAGCGCCGTCAATATAAGCGGTTCCTCCCCACAAGTTTACCTCCCCCGCTTTTCTTTCGAGCCACTGCGTCTCTCTCCACACCCCTTTTTCCCGTTTTTCGACTACATATACTGTTCTGGACATATGATTTTCTGTGGTTACAACCTCATCGTGCGCGGTATACCGACCCTCATTTCCCATCCCCTGATAGGTCCAGGTATTTCCCACCGCCAGACCAAAGATATTCGCTTGATCCGCCGCGCTGGACGTACCAGCAATTCCAGGGAGAAAAAGGAACAACGCTGCAGCACACAGGATAGTTTTTTTCATATCGCACCCTCCTTTTATATGCTTCGCTATACAAAATGAAGCTTCCTCGTGAACTCTCATGGTAGATATAGAGCAAAGTTCATGCCGCCTTGTCCATATTTTGACGGTCATAAAAAACGTTTCAAAACAGTAGGTTATATGAGCAACGAGACGCTGTTGAATCCGGGCATGCGTATATCGCCAATTTCAGTGGGTAATTTTACTCCCTTGTTGGTAAAGGGATTACATATGCCCGAGAAGATGCGGTGAGCTGATATCTTCTCCACGTGTGCCTGGGAGAGTGCGCGATTGAATTCGCTTACGTGTTGGCGGGGTCATACTAGCAGTTTTGTAAAAACCGGAACAGGGAGGCCGAGCTGCAGCGTTCACAGTCATCGATGATTTCTCATTCAAAATGGAAAGAAGGTCTCAATTGTGTCTTCAGCTTCCGGGAGCTTTTCTCACGTCGTAATGCCGTGCAATGGGCTCCACCCGGGAAAGAAGGCGTCTCGCTTCCGGCTCAAACACCGGACTCTCATACTCCGAACCGGCAAAGGCCTTCACCGCTTCAAGTGATTCGAACAAGTTGACCGTTACGAATTCGGCTTCTTCTTTACCGTCCCGGCGCAGGATGTAGCCGCCACGATACCCACCTATTCCTTGGAGTCCGGGGTAGACAACGTCCTCTAGCAGTTTCTCGTGGGCATCTGCATTCTCAAGGCTCGTCCATCCCTTCCAAACCCGGGCGATCATTCTCTTTGCTCCTTTCCTGTGCTTCCCGGTCAATGCCGGAACGCCGACAATCGGACAGAATGCGCTGAGGCGAATACGTTATTCACCTCAGCGTTCTCGTATTGATATAGTTCATTTATGGGTTGAGAACTTGACTTTTGCAACCACCCCGGCATGGTCGGACGGCCAGAGATAAGACCCGGGATCATCAGGATTGGGCACTATGTCGGATACCTCATCCCCGACCACGTCACATTTTACTTTATGTATCATCAGATCGTAAGGATCTAAAAAGATAAAGTCGATGCGGGCGGTGAGTTGAGCATTCGGATCGCTGACATATTCATCAAAGCCGTCGGTGTAGCCCTCGTCATATTCTTTCTGCAGGAGCCAGGCATCCTGGTACCCTGCATCCACGGCCCGCATATAAGGCGGCTCGTAGGGGAGAGGTCCATACTTGGGATCCACGTAAGTGCCGGGAACATCTTCAGGAGAGCTGTTGAAATCGCCGACCATGATGATTGGCTTGGGGTCAGAGAGTGCTAGCCCTCCCAGATAACCCAGCAGCTGTTGCATTTGCACTGATTGGACGTACCTATAGATGCTGCCTGGGTCACTCTCTATCTCAAGATGCGTATCCACTAAACGATAACTTTCGCCTTTAATCTCAGTATCGACTACAAGAAATCCCCGGGTGAATTCAACGGGAGCGTCTCCAAGATTCATGTTCAGATTGAGAGCATAATTTTCGGCGAAAACCTTCGAAACAGGATGACCCTTCCGTACCAGGACAACGTTATGATCTACCATGCGCACGTCAGAGAGGTAATACGGCGAGCCGGCTGCTGCGTCCGTCATGGGCAGTTCCACATCGGCGGTGGTGTTCATAAAAGCGTCGTAATACAGTCCTCGGGCTTTCAACGCAGCATCAAGGACAGCGTAAAAGTCAATGACCACATCATGAGCCTGAACCAGGTTCCCCAACACGAAATCGCCGGGGGTCTGAATATAAAAAGTCGACACTTCCTGCAGGCCGATCACGTCCGGTTTGGCATGAGCTATCTCGTCCGCAATACCCTCCGCACGTGCGGAAAAGTTGGTGTTGAGCATTGTCTGAAAAACCTCGGCAACGGCATCTGGAACCGATGCAGGGTCAGCCTGGGCCGCTTTAAATATTTTGAAAATGTCCGCACCGAGATACAGGTTGCGGGTCATGGTTTTGACCTTGACCTGTTTCGACATTGCCGGTGAAATGGGGACAATCAGAACCAGGATTACCAGCAAAAGCCATCCCTTTTTGAAACCTGAAAACAATTTTCCGAGTTTGCTTTTCATGATAAGACCTCCTCCTGAATTGATGTTTACGTCACGCACGTGATCCCGCAGCCTGATGCTGCCCTGTCCCGCCACAGGCGGCGCATCGTAAAACCGGAGACCCGCCGGCAGGGTCGAGTGTCCAGACGACGCGCAGGCAAAAAGCCGTTCATGACCGGACACTTGACATGGGTATAGAGCAACCGGCATGCCAATATCAGGACTGTGGCCATCCTGTGGACTGAAGTTCAGGTTAGGAGAAATGCTGTGCATCCGCTGGCAGCGTATTTAATCACATGATTCAGGGGGTTGTGTTTCTTGCCGGGAAACGGCATGTAAGGCGTAAAATGGCACCCTAAAGTGGCCAAGAGGGCCACGCTATCAGCCACTGAAGGCAGAACAGATGCGCAACCAAAATTGACGAAATTTAGGATTTTCACAAAAAATGAAACGAAATCAATAGCTTTTTCGACGTAACCCTTCATTTACAGTGCAAAAGAAATTGCACCCTTTTTCCCCTTTTCCTTACTCCACCCAGTGGAGAGTTCGTTCAACAGCCTTTTTCCATCCGCTGTATTTCACTGTTCGCTCTTCATCCGTCATAGCCGGATGCCATGTTTTATTTACAGACCAGTTCTGCCTGAGGTCATCCAGGCTTTCCCAATATCCCACGGCAAGTCCGGCCGCATAGGCGCCGCCGAGGGCCGTGGTTTCGGTGACGGTCGGCCGAATGACCGGCACATTCAAGATATCCGACTGAAATTGCATCAGGAGGTCGTTTCCCACCATACCACCGTCCACTTTAAGCCTGGTGAGCGCCACGCCGGAATCTATGTTCATCGCCTCAACGATATCCCGGGTCTGATACGCGCAGGCTTCCAGCACGGCCCGGGCGATATGCCCCTTGTTGATAAACCGGGTAAGGCCGGCAATGACCCCCCGGGCATCTGACCTCCAGTAGGGGGCAAACAGACCGGAAAAAGCCGGGACAAAATACGCACCGCCATTATCATCCACCGTTCTGGCCAACGCTTCGATTTCGGACGCACGGGAAATGAGGCCGAGGTTGTCACGCAGCCACTGCACAAGCGCACCGGTGATGGCGATGGAACCCTCCAGGCAGTACACCGGCCGCTCATTGCCGATCCGATAGGCCAGTGTGGTGAGAAGTCCCTGGTTGGAAGAAACCGGTGTGGTGCCGGTGTTCAAAAGAAGAAAACTTCCGGTTCCATAAGTGTTCTTGGCCTCCCCGATACGAAAGCAGCTCTGTCCCACCAGGGCTGCCTGTTGATCTCCCAGGGCGCCGCAAACCGGAACCCGGGCATTTAACGGACCTCGTTTCAGGGTCTGTCCCCAGTGAAGGCTATCGCTGGAAGGCACAATCCGGGGCAGAATCTGCGGCGGGATTCGCATGACTTCAAGGATCTCTTGATCCCAATCCAGAGTCTCAAGGTCCATGAGCAGTGTCCGGCTGGCATTGGTCACATCGGTCACGTGAGAGCCGCCGTCCGGTCCGCCCGTAAGCCACCAGATGATCCAGGTCTCCATGGTGCCGAAAAGCGCGTCCCCCTTCTCGGCTGCCGATCGGGCTTCGGGGACATTATCCAAAATCCATTTGATCTTGGGGCCGGAAAAGTAAGTCGCAATGGGCAGTCCGGTCTTGCTGCGAAGGCCGTTTTGCCCCAGCTCCCTGCTCAATTGCTTGCAGATCTCGTCCGTACGGGTGCACTGCCAGACAATGGCATTCATGTACGGCTTACCGGTGGTCTTTTCCCAAAGCACCGTAGTCTCGCGCTGATTGGTGATGCCGATTGCAGACAGGTCCGAGCCGCAAATCCTCGCATGGGCGAGCGCCCCGCGAATAACGTGCCGGGTATTCTGCCAGATCTCTGTTGGATTGTGCTCCACCCATCCCGGCTTTGGAAAAATCTGTTCATGTTCTTTCTGATCGATCCCAATGATTCGACCATCACGACCAAAAATAATAAACCGGCTGCTGGTCGTTCCCTGATCTAAAGCGCCGACGTATTGGGCCATTCGCTCTCCTATCTATCTTCCTTCCTCGGCCGCCCCATATTTCGGGACTAAAAATCCGGGTCCAGAGGGCCTGGCTTCGGGCTACCCCTGGAAGGGGCTTGTTTGTTCCCGTATCTCCAGAGTGACTATAATGACCTGGAATGCCTAAGGTGTCTAGAGAGGAATTTCTTTCTATTCTATTGAATAGAAAAGCGAAACTCTCCATTAACTCTAGGCACTTTAGTTCACTCCAAACTCAAGATCACTTCATCATCTTGGTTTCCGATACGGCATAGCCTTTGGTTTCCGACTCCCGCGGAGCGGGATCTTTGACGGTCCCTGAGGAGCAGGTTTTCCAATGAGAAATACAATCGATCATCTTTCTCGCGGAATAAGTCCGGACGGGTGTTTGCCCGCTCCATGGCATGTTGGCGCACTTGACCGCTTTTCCATGAGAAAAAGCAGCCGGGGAACCATGCTGGGTCCCCCTGAGCTGCATGATTTGACGTGATTTTAATAGTTCCAGCAGTAGGCTGGACCATAACCCGGATCATATCCTGAGCCCAAGCGGGCCTCGGGATCGATCTTCTTGGCTTCGAGATTATACTCACCTCTCTTCTCGGCCAATTTGGTCTTCAGTCCGCTGACCTCTTTTTGAAGCTCTTTGACCTTTGCGGGATCAGGGTTGGCTAATTGCAACAGCCTATCCAACTGGCCGGACTTTACCCAGATTTCATTTTGGAGGCCGCTCGTCTCATTGTAAAATCTATAATTCAGTTGATCCAGTTCGCTCCGTTGATTGGGGCCCAGGGTGCTGTATCCCGGGCCGTATCCCTGATAATACCCGGGTCCATAGGTTCCGCCGCAAACAGGTGCACTGGCAAAGGCTGGTGCGGCCATTGCCACAATCAATAGAGCCAAACCCAAACCCAAAGCAATTCTTAACCGTTTCATTTTCATACCTCCTTGTGATGGAGTGTTTGATGTCTTCTGCCCGTAACTTAAGCATCGAACCCCCACATCACAAGTCCAAACGCATTGCGACGGTGCTTTTGATATCTCTCAAGAATATAAGGATGGGTCAGAATCCGGACGGAGCAAGCTGAAATCTTGAAGAGCCTGAGAGTAGAGATCCAGACACTCGGTGTGCAGGCGGACGTGGCGCGAAGATGTGCTTCAGAAAGAATCTTTCACAGCCGCTCCGCCTGTCTGCCGTCTACTTGGGGGCAACGTTGTCTCTGGTATGAATGATAGGGAGATTGTGACTTTTTGCCCCCCTGAGTTATGCAACTCCTTGCGGTGGCGCAGAGCCCTGCCTGGCCACAAAGCCCTGCGTTCCCAGGCCGGTAGCAGACGGTGTCCCGGCGATCTGGGCAAGATAGGTTTCTCCCAGTTTTTCGATGTGGCCCCTGACATTGTCGAAATAATTGAAATGGATCTGTTCTTCATCGATAATAGCTTCAAAGAGTTTCACGCTGGAGCTGTCGCCTTTTTCCCTACACACCAGGAGAAATTCATTATAGGTGTCGATGGTATTGTCTTCGAGGCCGGCATCAAAAATAAAGGCAGCATCCACTTTCTGACCCTTCACAGTTTTTCCCGACGGATCCGCGGTTGGTTCCCCACCCAATTCCTTGATCCTCTCTGCGAACATCTCCGCGTGACGCATCTCATCGATCGCAATGAGTTTGACTTTCGCGGCCATGTCTCCATAATCCATATTATCCAGGTTATAATGCTGATTCATGTACTGATTGATGGCCAGCAGCTCCATGCTGCGGGCTTTGTTCAGAACGTCGATGACCCTTTGCCTCTTTTCCTGTCTGGAATCTTGATCCATGATGCGTCTCCATTTCTCCCTGAAAATGCTGACGGGATTGAAATCATGATTTCTAAACTGTGAATAAGGAATATATGCTCTAATTAGTAGAAAAATGACCTCTGGAGGGAAATGAGGTCCATCGTGTATTTCACCTCAAATTGGGATGTATTTTGCTCGAACCCGTTCGAGCGATGGGATCGTTCTGCCCTGTGCCGGAGGATGTTTGGCTCGAGTCCTGCGAAATCCCGTCTCGGCGAGAGATATACGTTAATGGTGGATCAGGGGCCTCTTGATCCAGAGGCATATTCTGTGGTAGTCACACAGATGGGGAGGAACCAGGGCAGGACCGACACGGTTGAGGAGGGAGCTGAACATATGGCGGCAGTTTCGCACCATTAATTGAGAAATGGAGGCCGATATGAGGCCTCCCGCTCTTCGGGCGGGGTCTCTCAGGCCAAACTGCTTTCAGCCGGTATGCATTGCCACGATGCTCCACGATTACGTAAAACAAATTCAGGAGGCGACTGATGTTCGGAAAACGAATTACGCTGTTCGAGCTGCTGGGTTTCGAAGTTCGAATTGACCTGAGTTGGATCATTATTGCTGTTCTCATCACCTGGTCTCTTTCAAAGGGAGTTTTTCCCTATTACTACAGAAACCTCTCAGACCAGACCTACTGGCTCATGGGAATTGCAGGAGCGTTCGGATTCTTCCTCTCCATTGTCGTGCATGAATTTTCCCACTCCCTCGTGGCGAGACATCATGGGATGCCCATGAAGGGGATCACCCTGTTCATTTTCGGGGGCGTGGCCGAGATGGAAGATGAACCTCCGAATGCCAAATCCGAATTCATAATGGCCGTGGCAGGTCCCCTGTCCAGCATCGTTATTGCGGCAGCCTTTTACGCGTTGTATTTCGTGGGAAGCCGGTGGGGTTGGCCGGGGCCGGTCAACGGCGTAATAGGGTACCTATCCTGGATCAACGGGATATTGGCAGCATTCAATCTCCTTCCTGCGTTTCCCCTGGATGGGGGACGCGTGCTGCGCTCTATTCTGTGGGGGGTCAAGAAGGACCTCCGGTGGGCCACCCGGATTACCTCCTGGATCGGATCTGCATTCGGTATCCTGCTGATCATTTACGGGGCCTTCAATTTTGTCCGTGGAAATTTTATCGGCGGAATGTGGTGGTTTCTCATCGGTATATTTCTCAGGAGTGCTGCACAGATGTCCTACAAACAGCTCCTCACGCGCAAGGCGCTTGAGGGAGAGCGTGTGAGCCGCTTCATGAAAGATGACCCGGTGGCGGTCCCGCCGGATATTTCGGTGGACCGGCTCGTGGAAGAGTACATATACAAATATCATTTCAATTTCTTTCCGGTTGTGGATCTCTCCCACAGATTGATCGGCTCTATCACGACCAACGCAGTGAAGAAGATTCCGCGGGAGGAGTGGCCCCGCAAAAGCGTTGCGGAGGTGGCAACGCAGTATTCCGAAGAGAATACCATCGAACCGCAAGAGGATGCCGTGAAGGCTCTCTCCCGTATGAACGCAAATAATGTCAGTCGTCTGATGGTGGTGGACAAAGGACGTCTTGTGGGCGTGATCGCTTTGAAAGACATGTTGAAATTTCTTGCTCTTAAGATGGAATTGAATGAATAGGGAAGCGGCAAGAGATCAGCAGGCCGAGGATGGCCGGAAAAGTCAACAATGGTGCAGACTTCCAAAAAGCATCTGGTAGAGGCTGCCGTCCTCATACCGGTGTATCGCGATAAAAATGATGAGATACGGCTGGTACTTGTCCGACGCGGCAAAGGTGGAATTTATGGCGGACAACTTGCGTTTCCCGGTGGCAAGCGGGACCCACATGATCAGTCGATGCTCGCTGCCGCCCTCAGAGAGACGAGGGAAGAAATCGGACTTTCCCCTGACAGGATTAAAATCCTGGCCTCCTTGCGAGTTGTTGAAACCCGCACAACAGGCTATCTGGTCTTCCCGTTCCTGGCGCGGGTGACCCCGCCGTCGAAGTGGTACAGAAATGAACGAGAGATTGCCGAAATTATTGCGGTGAGGCTTGGCGATCTTGCCCGGCCTGGAGCGGAGGGTGAGGAGATAAAACAATTTCCCACCTGGCCGGAGCCGCGGCAAACGCCGTTCTATCGGGTCGGGACGTACAAAGTATGGGGGGTGACATACCGCATTCTTCATTCCCTCATTCCGCGCCTGCTGGCCGGAGAATGGACAATATAAAAAGATGTGTTGGCCGCAGCTGATACCTTGCTGGTGGATTGGGGTCTCAGAAGGCACGGTAGAGGCCGATGTAGTAGGAGAATCGGCTGCTTGAGGTGTTCTTGAGTCCGCGGCCTGCCGAGAAGAGGAGTTGAAAATTGTTCATAAGCGGAAAGCTGCCTCCCAAATTAAAGCCGTGACTTTCCTCTCCATCCACCGTGTCGGCCGTCTGGTGGAATAATTCCCCTCCCAGATAGAGGCCCTCGGAGAACTCGTATTGAAGCAGAATACCGGAGAACCAATAATTCTTGTTCCCTGAACCGGGATTGATCCAGTAGCCGCCTCCTCCATAGGCAGTCCATTTCCCGAAATCTTTCTGGAGCCAGATTGGCAAGAAATACTGGGCCTTCCCGTTTCCGAGGCCCTTATCCCGTTCGCCTGTGGGAATCTCGGCAAGCGGGAATATCCCGACCATAGGGAGAGTATCCGTTTCATGAACAAAGCGGTACTTTATCCCCAGTTCCGTGTCGCCGTAGCCGAAGTGGGAGGGCCCGTCCTCCGGAGAATCGTAGGCCATGGGAGCGACCAGATGCAGCATCATATCGGGCAGGGGGCCGTAATTAAACTCGACCGCTGGACCAACCCCACCCGTTCCCGCGGCTTCATGGGTCCCCGTGGAAAAAAGGTATGCCTCGCTGTGATGGTAGCCGACCGGCTCGGGGTCGTCAGTGCGAAAAGGCGGCCCGGCAACAGCAGTTGCGACCGAAAAGAGCACTAAAAGTGTACCAAGGAGGGTTTTCATGATTTTTGTGTGACCGGAACCTACCTTTCGTATTAATAGTATGAGAAAAATCGACCTTTTGTGTCAAGCCAAATGCAGCCTCATCTTATAATGTCGCGGGGGCGCCTGACGGGCTGAGCTTGAAGACCGGAACAAGGCCCTGATCATCTTTCCCACCTGCCGATCGGCCGCCAAATACGGTATTCGGACAAAAAAAATACAAGATTGACCTAAGTTACATCAAGAGTCTTTTTTAAGATAATTGAAAGGATATAGATCAAAGCGACCACCCGGGAGAGTTCGATGAACATGATTCACCGGATCAGCGAGTTGCAGGATTTTTATGTGCTGTCCTGGCGCAGCCTCTCGGGTCTGATGAGGGGGCCGTTCTATCTGAGTGATACTATCGAGCAGATGGACTACACCGGGGCGGGCTCGCTTCCGATTATCCTCATCGTATCCGTCTTTGTGGGGATGGCGCTGTCCCTTCAGCTGGAGACCCAGCTTGCCTTTATGGGCCTGGAAAACTACACCGGAAGAGTGGTGGCCATGGCGGTCATCAGAGAGATAGGTCCCGTCGTGGTCGCACTGGTGTACGCCGGAAGGGCGGGTTCCGGGATGTCCTCGGAATTGGGATCCATGGTCCTGGGTCATCAGGTCGACACCCTGAGAGTCTTCGGCGTCGACCCCGTAAAGAAACTGGTGATCCCAAGAATGCTCAGCTCAGTCGCCATGCTGCCCGCTTTGACGATCATCGGTGACACGGCCTCTCTTCTGGGGGGATACTACATAGCGGTGTATGTGAGTCACCTGAGTGGTTCAACTTACTGGCTTTCGGTCCGTAACGTGCTGTCCTTCGGCTACGTCTTCCCTGGCATCATAAAACCCTTCGTCTTCGGATACCTCATCGCCTGTATCAGCTGCCATATGGGTCTTGCGACAAGGGGAGGCGCATTGGGACTCAGGAGTTCCACGACGAGGGCCTTCGTGGTCTCCACTATGACCATCATTGTTTTCGATTTTCTCATTACAAAGGTTGTCATCTATCTTATCGGGTATTAAGGACCTTGATCATTTTCGACAACATCAGCATCTCGCGCCGCGACAAGCCTGTGCTGAAAGGACTCAGCTTTTCAATAGATGCAGGTGAACGCTCTGCCATTCTCGGCGGGAGCGGAGAGGGCAAGACCACTATTCTGAAGCTCGTCATGGGACTCATCAGACCCGATTCGGGCAGCATCATTATAGACGGCGAAAACATCACGTCCATGAAGGAGGCACAGCTGAGAGAGGTGAGGATGAAATTCAGCATCGTTTTCCAGGAAGGCGCGCTGTTTGATTCTCTCACGGTCGGAGAAAATGTCGCGTTCCCGTTGAGAGAATACTCGGGCAAGTCCGAGAAAGAGATCGAACAAAAGGTGAGAGAACTCCTTCGCATCGTAGGGATGGAAGATGCTATCGACCTGATGCCCGAGGAACTGAGCGGCGGGATGAACCGGAGGGCTGCCATTGCACGGTCTCTTGCCGCGTGCCAACCGAAAATGTTCCTCTATGACGAACCGACGAGCGCCTTGGATCCCGCCAATGCCGGGGCAATATTGCGGCTGATCACAGAGCTTTCTCATGACGGCAGAGGCTTTATTCTCGTGAGTCATGAGGTTCAACACGCACTGAGAGTCGCCGACAGGTTTTTACTGCTGAAGGGGGGCGTGCTGCTTTTCGACGGAGACAAGAATGCCTTTCTCGAATCGCCCGTTGCCGATGTTCATGCATTTGCCTATGCCGCCATGTGAGAAAGAGATCGAACCGATATGCTGGATAGAAGCAGAAAACTGACCCTATCGAAGTTCAAGGCGGGCTGGATCGTCAGCATTGCTTTGATGATCGTCTTTATCACCATCTTTTTTTTGGGGAATATTACAAGCTTGTTTGTGCCGCAGGTGTTGTTGGAACTGAAAGTCAGGAATGTGTCCGGATTGAGAAACGGGGCGCCCGTCTGGCTGTTAGGGGTCCAAATCGGAAGCGTAAAGAGTATCAATCTCCGTCCCGATGGATCCGCCGTCTTCCTGTCGGTTGACAAGAGCGATATGCAGTATATCTACCAGGATGCCCGCGCGGTCATCCGTACCATGGGACTCCTGGGGGAGATGTACCTGGAAATCGAACCGGGTGCGGTTGAAGCGGGACCGATTCATCCCGGCGCGGTTATCCCGGGGGCCGCCGAGATCGGATTCAAGGAAATTATGGCGACCAGCACCCAATCCATTGAAAAGGTCCACCAGTTCATCCAGAAATTGGATGAACTGATCGGAGAGATCGTGGAAGGAAAGGGGACTCTCGGCGAATTGATAAAGAATCCCGCCGTGTATCAGAAGTTGGACCAGACCCTTGAAAACCTCTCTTCCCTTCTGAAGGAGTTCAGGGAGGAGAAAGGAACTCTTCAGCTCATGGTCAAAGACCCTTCGCTGTATAACAAAATGCTCTCGGCGGCGACATCGGTTGAGAAATTCGGACAAAAACTCGACAAGAGTCCCGGCAGCTTGGGAAAGCTTATTAAAGATCCGAGCTTGTATGATAGGTTGAACACCTCCGCGGACCGGTTCGCGGCAATCCTCGGGAAAATTGACAGAGGAGAAGGCCTGGCGGGAGAAATAGTGACGAGTGAAACGCTTTCAAAGGACCTGCAGGAGATTCTTGTGAGTCTGAAAGAGTTGATTCAGGATATTAAGAACAACCCTCACAAGTATTTCACCATTGAACTCTTTTAGAGTTTTCACAAGGGGGGTGAATAGGCATCCATCTCCCGGGGGAGAATGACTTGCTTCGGGTGCACGTTGGTGCGTAGCGGCAGGTGGCCTGTTGGAAAAATTTTTTCCTGCAAAATACGGTACTCACCCTATTCATTCATTCAACCGCCCCTTGTAACCTCAGAGAAAACTTCGGAGGAGGTGTCTCAAATGAAAAAAATGATTGTTGGACTATTGTGTTTGCTTGCTTCTTTCGCCATATCCATGCCGGTGGCTGCCAGAGATTACCCTCGCGATTACGCCGGTCACCGTGGATACCGGCAGCATCCCTATGATCATCGCCATTACAACGAGTACCGTCATGAGGGACACAGGTACCGCTATCATGGCCACTGGCGGTCATGGAGGGACTGGGACGACTACGCAAGACACCACCCATATATCTACAAATATGGAAGATATTACCGTGAGGGCGGACACCTGATGTTCAGATTCTGCGCGCCCGGCACCCCCGACTGTTTTTTCTTCTCGATCGGAAGATAATGAAGGAACAGAGGCGCTGTTGCATCCGAGCTTGAGCCGGAGTCCGGCACTCTTTATTCTTACTGCCTTTGCTAGGACAACCGTCTTATGGTTCGCATAGCAGCTATACAAGGGATCTCCTTTCGCACCGACGGCGGGATCGGCAAAATATGACCTGAATTTCCTTCCGTCTCCTCCCGCTATTGCCCGAAATTTCTTAGTGAATTCCCGTTTATCAATTACGGCGGTATTCTGAACAGAAGAATAGGGTGGGAAGTGTATTTTTTGCGGGGATGACACGGTATCCTCTTCGCGTTGACAGCTGCACGCATCTCCGCACTGCTCTGGGATGCAGGAGAAAACCTGAGTTGACAGGTGAAGCAGAGGTGCGCTAAGAATGACAGGACTCCTCACGTGATAGGGCGTGAGCGTCAACGGCCACTTCCACAAGTCGACCCTGCCCTCGGGATCGTTTCGTCCGGTCGGCTGTTCACCTTCAAGTCACGAAAAGGTTATTGAGCAAGATCAGGGAAGGAATGAATGATGAGTGTCTCAAAAGAGGGGCAGGCCGGTTCGTCCGATAAATCTGATGCGGCTCAAAAGGGAGAAAGCAGGAGCCGTTTTGCTAAGCTGTCGCTGGCGGCTTTGGGTGTTGTTTTCGGGGATATTGGGACCAGCCCTCTTTATGCGCTTCGCGAATGTTTTCATGGCGAGTACGGCATCCCCATAACCGATCAAAATGTCCTTGGGGTGCTTTCTCTCATGTTTTGGGCACTTGTGATGATTGTTACCTTCAAGTACCTGACATTTGTGCTCAGAGCAGATAACAATGGTGAAGGAGGCGTTATTGCTTTAACCGCACTCATAAGGCGAGCAAATATCAAGAAAAGCCAGGGAATAGGCCTTGTGGCGGTGGGTCTTTTTGCGGCGTGCCTGTTGTACGGAGACGGCATGATTACTCCCGCCATTTCGGTACTCAGCGCTGTTGAAGGGATTCGGATCATCACTCCGGTGTTCAAACCGTATGTTATTCCTTTAACCATCGTCATACTGGCCGGATTGTTCTTTTTGCAACGTCGCGGCACTGCAAGGGTGGGAAGCCTTTTCGGTCCGGTTATTTTGCTATGGTTCTTTGTGCTTGCCGTTCTGGGAATTATCCAGATCGCCCGCAATCCGGGAGTGCTTTCCGCCGTGCTTCCATGGCATGGAATAATGTTCCTCCTCCGGAACGAGTTACACGGTTTTGTCGTCCTCGGTGCCGTTTTTCTCGTCGTCACAGGCGCCGAAGCGCTCTACGCGGACATGGGACACTTTGGAAAGAGTCCCATCCGTCTGACATGGATCATCCTGGTGTTCCCGTCCCTGGTGCTCAACTATTTCGGGCAGGGAGCTCTCCTGATGCTGAACCCGGGGGAGTCATATCATCCATTTTATGCGCTGGTTCCTGGCTGGGCACTGGTTCCCATGGTATTGCTGGCCACAGTAGCCACAATAATAGCCTCTCAGGCTGTTATCACCGGTTCGTTTTCACTCACCCGGCAGGCGATCCAGCTTGGATATCTTCCCCGCCTCAAGGTCTCACACACTTCGGCCGCGCATATCGGTCAGATCTATATCGCCCCCGTGAACTGGCTGCTCATGGTATGCACTATCGGCCTGGTTATCGGCTTTCAATCCTCCAGCAAATTGGCGGCCGCTTATGGAGTGGCCGTTACTTCAACCATGCTGATCACTTCAACACTCTTCTTTGTAGTTGCGCGGCGCAAATGGGGATGGAGTCTGCCGGTGGCCGGGGCGCTCGCAGGCCTCTTCTATCTGGTCGATATCCCTTTCTTCTGTGCGAACATCAGCAAGATTTTCCACGGCGCCTGGTTTCCGCTGGTGATCGGGGCAGTGTTCTTCATCTTGATGTTAACGTGGAAGAAAGGCCGAAATATCCTGGTTAAGCAGCTGTTGAATCTCTCACCGAGCATTGATGACTTCAGGAAGAGTCTAGAGGCAAATCCGCCGCAGAAGATAAAAGGCCAGGCGGTTTTTCTCACAGGAAACCCGAACAGAATTCCGCAGGCTCTTGTACAGAACGTGAACCACAACAAGATCCTGCACTCCGACATAGTCATACTCCATTTCAAGACGGAGGATGTTCCGAGAGTCCCGAATTTTGAGAAAATTGAAGCTGAAAAGATATTCGGCGGCTTTTACAGGCTAATCGCACATCATGGGTTTATGGAGACGCCCAAAATAGAAACCATCTTTGCCTTGGCCCGGGAAAAAGGCGTCGAGATCAAGTTGGAAAATCCAAGTTTCTTCCTTGGGCGGGAGAAACTCATCATCGGCGACAAGCCGAAAATGAGCCGGTGGCGGTCGGACCTGTTTCTGTTCCTTTCCAAGAATTCAATGGATGCCAGTTCATTTTTCGACATCCCTTCAGATCAGGTTATTGAAGTAGGCGTTCAATTTGAACTGTGAAAGACAAACAGGGACCGCGTATAGGGTGCTGGACAAGTCGGAATTTTAGGAAAGAAGGCGGTGTCACATCTGCTTGAACAGATGCAGATAGCTTCGACTGACGGTGAGCAGTTCCGGTCTTTCCTTAAGCCTGAGTATACCTCTTCCGGTAAAGGAACGACTGACTTTCTCGATTTTGGACACGTTCACGATGGTGCTCCGGTGGATCTGCCAGAATAGATCGGGGTCCAATTCCGATATCAGCTCTTTTATACTTTTTCGAATGAGCGATTCCCCGTCTTCGGTTATGACCAGGGTGTACTTATCCTTGGCCTGGAAGTAATCCACCTCTTCAACCGGGATGAGACGTACACTGTCTTTGACCTGCACTCTGATCCAATGCAGAAAATCACCGGCCGTTTTCGCGTTCAGGCCGGCCAGGACGTGCTCAACTATCCCGGCCAATCCCGCCGGAGGGTCAGTTGAAATATCCAGCTGCTTTTTGAGTCGTTGAACAGTCTGCATCAATCGTTTCTTGGAAACCGGCTTAACCAGATAATCGACTGCATCCCGCTCGAAGGCTTCCACCGCGTACTGGTCGTACGCGGTGACGAAAACAATACGACAGACTCCGGCGATTCTTTGGGCGACCTGCAATCCGGAAAGGCCGGGCATCCTGATATCGAGAAAGACGACCTGGGGTCCCTCGGCCTCAACCAATTCAAGCGCTTCTCGGCCGTTCCCGGCCTCTCCGCAGATCACCAGATCCGGCCAGATCGCTGCCAAAAGGGATTTGAGGTAGGTTCTCAGTTCCTTTTCATCATCGGCAATGACGGCTTTATAGGCCATGCTGATCGCCTCCACCCTTCGGCACTTCGATGACCGCCTTGACCCCCCTCGGTTTGTTTTCTTCTATAACCAACCGTCCTCTTTCCCCGTAAAGCAAGCGCAAACGTTCCCGGACGTTGATCATGCCCACACCGGCCTCTGAATGGGAGGTAAATCCGATTCCGGTGTCAATAATTTCGGACCTGACAAGGCCGTCCTTTTCTTCGATCCTTATCAGGATCTCACCCCCTTGGATTTGAGGTTCAAGACCGTGCTTCACGGCATTTTCCACCAGGGGTTGGAGCAGCATAGGGGGAAACGGCTGTTCCCTTAGGGTATCCGGAATCTCGATCCTGAAGCGGAGCCTTTCACCCATCCGGATCTTTAAGATATTCAAGTATGCTTGAATGATCTCGATTTCCTGATTCAGGGTAATGAGATCATGGCGGGTCCTGGACAAAGAGGTGCGCAGGTACTGGATCGAATCCAGCAGCATGGCCTTGCCCTGATCGGGGCTTGTGTCAATGAGGCTCAGGATGTTGGAAAGGGTGTTGAACAGGAAATGCGGCTCGATCTGGGCCTGAAGCA
>CAZONI010000020.1:0-49457 GCA_964581175.1 uncultured Desulfobacteraceae bacterium | reverse complement strand
GTCATTCACCCACCTCCTCCACCTGAATCCGGGATCATTTGAACTCATAAGGATCTTGAAATCCATGGGGTTCAAGATCGCGCTCCTCTCTTCCGGCTTCAATTTTTTCATCAAGAGCATCCTGGAAGAGGCAGGGGTGGATTACGCCTTTTCAAACAGCCTTAAAGTAGATGAAGACGGGATTATCACCGGGGAACTGGGTGAACCCGTGATAACCAGCGAGACCAAGGAGGAGCTTCTCGAGTTTATCATGAAAATGGAGGATATCGGAAGGGATCAGGTGATAGCGGTAGGGGACGGCTCCAGCCGCTCTCACTTCATAAAGAACGCAGGACTCTCCATCGCATTCAAGCCGCCGGCAGCCGATATCAGGGCCGACGGCATCCTCAACACGGGGCACATCACGAACGTGCTCTACTGCCTCGGTATCCCGAAAACGGAACTGGAAAAATATACCGGTTCATAGGACAGCAGGATTCTTCCGGTTCTCGCACACTTTTGGTTAGGTGCAACTTACAGCATTACGGAATAGGCCCTTTCTTCTTCGATTCCGAGTCTCCCGGGCTGGTATTTTTTGCGACTTATCCACGGGGGAGTTTTGCCCCCTCCGCATTCCAGTCCTCAGGAAAAGACTCCCTGAGGACCTGGCTGCGGCTTCCCCCATAGATAAGTCGCAAAAATACGAAGCCCTCCCGCCAGTCACTCAGAAAAAAGGGCCTATCCCGTATGTGCTTGGATCAACCCTTGATCGCTCGGAAGTCAACCTTGATCACGGGCAAACGGGGAAACCGGTTAACCGGCTCAACCTCGACAATCATGCGTCGCGCGTTCCCGCGATAAATTCCTCGGTCCTCCTGTAGGCTTCCGTGTCTGTATACTGGCGCGGAGGATGTTTCATGAAGAAAGAGGAAGGTGAGTAGAGGACCCCCCCCTTTTCACGGTCCAGGGCAAGCTTGCAGCACCGGATGGCATCGATAACGACACCGCCGGAATTGGGTGAATCCTCCACCGAGAGCCGTAATTCCAGGTTCATGGGGACATCCCCGAAGAGCCTGCCCTCCATCCGGATAAAGGCTACTTTGTTGTCTTTCTGCCACGAGACCCAATCACTGGGTCCAATATGGATATTCTCGTCACCCAGACGGTCTTCTCCAAGCTGCGACTGCACGGCCTCGGTCTTGGACTCGCGCTTGGATACCAGGCGGGCCCTGTCGAGCATATTCAGAAAATCCGTATTTCCGCCGGTATTGAGCTGATAGGTCCGATCAAGCTTCACGCCACGCCGTTTGAAGAGATTGGCGAGAACCCTGTGGACGATGGTCGCCCCCAATTGGGATTTCACATCATCTCCGATGACGGGAATCCCTTTTTCTTCGAAGCGGCTTCCCCAGACCGGATCGCTTGCAATAAAGACCGGCATGTTGTTGATAAGGCCCACTCCCGCTTCAAGGGCACAATCCGCGTAGAACTTTACTGCTTGTTCAGATCCCACCGGCAGGTAATTGAGCAGCATTTCCGCTCCGGAATCATTGAGTATCTTGACCACATCTTCTTTGGTACACTCCGGTTCCCGGGAAAGGACGAACCGGTATCGCTCGTCATACTCTTTCATATGGTCGGCAAAACCGTCCAGGACCCTCCCCATTCGAACGGTCACTCCCTTTTCAGGAACAGGCGCATGGATAACTTTTGTACAATTGGGAAGCTGGAAAATGGCTTCGGAGACATCCCGTCCCACTTTTCGCTCATCTATGTCAAACGCGGCAACCACGTCTATATCGCCAGGCGTGTATCCTCCGATTTCCCAATGCATGAAGCCGTTCACTTCGCCTGCCTTGCCGTGCCGGTAATATTCTATTCCCTGGACAAGCGAACTCGCGCAGTTTCCGATTCCCGCAATGGCGATCCTGATACTCTTCATCTGAAGAGGACCTCCTTTCAACGCGGCCTCAATTCATCACGAAACGGACAGGTGGTCAAGTCAAAACCAGCGGACTTGCGAATCAGTTTCTTCCCTTCCCCTTCAACCAATCAATAATCCAATAAATCGTCGAATCATGTCAAGAAGATATCACCGCACAGGCGCCAAATCACCGGTTCGGACTACCAACGAGATATGCAATGGTTCGGAAGCCTTTTCAGCATGGCGAGTCTCCTCCTTTCTGCCTGCCGGCAGGCCTGGAGGGCTTTATTCTATTGTCGGGCCGTTACGCTCCAGGTTCTGGAGATTGTCCCGAGCAAACTCAATGCCGGGGTCCAATTCAAGGGCGAGCCGATAATACCGGATCGCTTTTTTCCACTCTCCCAGGTCCCGGTAGTTGGACCCGATATTGGCATAGTCGATGGCCGAAGCAGGGTCGATGTGAATCACTTTCTTGAAACTCTCAACGGCCTTTTCATGTTCTTTCAGCATATAGTGACAGAAGCCCATGAGGTTATAGATATCCGTTCGATCCTGGTCGTATTTCTCCGCCTCGTGGAGGACCTCGATGGCCTCCCGGTAACGTCCCATCTCTTTCAGGCACACCCCCATGTAGGAATAGATGCTCGGGATGTCTTCCTCTTTAGGCGCCAGCTCAAGGGCCTTTCTGAAGTAGTGAAGCGCCTCGGCAGGGTTGTCCTGCCTGAGAAGGGTGTATCCCAGGTAGAATTGAACAAAGTACTTTCCGGGAATACGTTCATCCATCCGGTGAAGCTCGGGGATTGCCTCTGCCGAATCATTGCTTTCCGAAAGAAGCTTGGCCGAAAACATGGCGACACTTGTCCCCAGGGCCCGCTCTCTGAAATGGGCGCCGGGTATGATGGTATAGAACGCGGGAATGTCAAGCTCGGGGTGGGTCACGTTGATGACGATGACATCCATGCCGATCCCGGCAAGGGCCGAGAGACATCTCTCCACCTCTGTCCTGATGTTTTCGCTTGAGAGATCAGGAAGGTCGGAGAGTCCCACCATCCCTTCGGGTTCCATGATGAACGCCCCTTCTTCCAGGCTCCCGAGTTTGGGGAGACCGCTTGCCACGTAATTGGAACTGCTGCTAAAGTCACCTGCCAACTGCGCGACCTCTGTTAACGCGCGGCTCAGGGCTTTTTCAGGGCTGGGGGTGGTTCCCGCAGTCCACACGATTTCACTCTTCCCGGGGAAGGTGGCAGGATCGTAGGCCAGCACGCCCACCGACGGGATACCGGTGTCCAGGGAAAAATCGGAGACAACGAGTTTTACGCCTGCCTTTTCGTATTTCCGGAGCATACCGCGAACCACCTCGTCCCCGGCGGTTGCCGGATCTATCCCCGGGACCCTGATCTCCCGGCGGCTGACCAGACTCGACACGTGGCGCTCCACGACTTCGCAGATTCCCTGGGAAATTGCCTCCTCCACACAGTTCCCGGCTGACGGGCCGTTGAATTCATTGATGGCGTAGAACCAGGTGAAGGGAACGAGGACCGGTTTTTTACGTGTCAGGTTGTAACCCCAGGCCCATTGCAGCGGAATCCGGCTGAAAATTTCCAGGGCCTGATCCACGTCCCGGCCCTCGTCGTGGACGGATTTTGCGATCTGTTCAAGCGGGAGGGCCTGTTCCCTCACATTCTGGTATCGTTCCACGAAAAAGTTTTTCCGGTGCTTGCAAAAACTGAAAAAGCTGAATCGCTCGGCCAGTTCCATGACAGCGCTGGCCTCCGCCTGTGCGGGAGTCCCACCCTTTCCCATTTGCTTCTTTGTTCCGATGATCCTTTCGGCATCACGGCCGCATACGCTGAAGTAGACCGGGATATCCAGCCTCCCGTTGTCAATCCTCACAGTCTCTTCAAGGATATCCAAGTCAACGCGCCTGAGCCGCTCCCGGAATCGCTTCACCGTTTCTTCAGGCGTTACGATCTTATCCTGATCAAGGGTGTATCCCTTGTATGCGTCGTGCAGTACCACCTCGTACGACATATGTCATCTCCTCATCTGTCCACTTCCAGGTCTCGGTTCATTTTCCCCGAGACATAGCCTTCCAGGTCCAGGGCTGTATGCAGGAACCCTATTTCCCTGAATCGCGAAACGATCCGGCTCCGGACAGTTTCCTCCAGAAACCCGGCGAGCCGCTCCACCCTGCCCTCGATCCTGGCCACTGTCCCATGGTGTCTCACCCGGACCGTCTCGAAACCTAATTCCGTGAGGAACTGCTCCGCCTCTTCCACCATCCGGACCCTCGCCGGCGTTACCGGCGTTCCGTAGGGAATGCGCGAGGCAAGGCAGGCATTGGAAGGCTTGTTCCAGGTGGGGAGCCCCATTTCCCTTGACAGAAAGCGGATCTCTTCCTTAGTCAATCCCACGTCCATGAGCGGTGCAATGGCGCCGGCTTCTTTTGCGGCCTTGAAACCCGGCCGGTAATCGCCCCGGTCGTCCCGATTCGCCCCGTGCGCCACAGCCTTGAGGCCGAGTTCTTCTGCGATGTCCAGGAGTTGGGAAAAGAGGCCCTTCTTGCAGTAATAGCAGCGATCTCTGGTGTTGGCGACAAATTCTTCCAGGGAGGTCTCCCGGGACTGGAACACCGTGTGACCCACCCCCAGCGAATCGCCGACCCGGATTGCCGCGTCAATTTCATACGATGGATGGATAATAGACCGGGCGGTCGCGGCATGAACCTGCTTTCCAAGGGCCTCCTTTGCGACTGCGAGCAGGAATGAACTGTCCACGCCCCCTGAGAAAGCAATCAGGAGGCTTTCCTTTTCTTTGAGCAGGGAGACCAGCGCTTCCTTCTTCGATCTGGCGGCTTCTTCGTCCATGCATCACCCTTGAACAGCGAACTGCTCTCTCAGCTACTTTTCTTTCTTCTTTTCCTTGTCGAGGAGGGACGCCAGGTCCGTTGCCAGGGCATCATGCTTCCACCGCGGAATCGTATAGGTCCACCGGCCAAGCTCTTTGTTCAAAGCCTCGGCCTTCTGTTCCATTGTCCTTTCGGCATCGCCTGCTTTTTCCTTGTCCCCCTCCGTCTTCGGGACTTCTTTGGCTGCCGTTTTCACCGGACCGGGGATTTGATATCTCACTGCGACCTTGAGATAGCACGGTTCCCCCTCTTTGCATTTGCTGCCCGGATAAAGATCATAAATCATGCCGTTGAAAAGATGGTATTCTATTTTCGCCGAATTGGCCATTCCGATGATTTCCCCGGCCTTTGCGGGGTCGACCACATCCTCGATCTGCAGGCCGGAAAGCGCGCCGGCCAGACGATTGACCGACGACCTTTTGATTTTCTTGCCGGGAGGCAGACCGACCGGTTCCAGGTCCTTTCCTTTTTCCGGCCGTCTGAAGGCAAAACGAGTGGTCTTCCCGTCAGGATCAAGACATACTATTTCTCCTATGTCCTCTCCCTTCACATCAATCAGATCTTTCTTCAGCCATTCGGCCGGAGTTTCTCCAAGCCCTTCAAACTGCTTATCAATCAAATAAACCGTCTTCCGGTTTCCTAAGATAACATACTGACCCTCGGGGAAGAATCCTCCCTTTCCCCCTTTCATGGGCTGTCCCATAATGAGGTGGACAAGAGGCTTTCCGTTTGCATCCGCAAGAGTAATCGCTGTTCCCTTTTCTTCCTTTTCCCCCTCCTTGTCTCCGGGGTCCTTGAGGTGCAGGCGTTTCAAGGCCTTTTCCGAGGCCGCAAATGAACGACCGATTTTGGCATCTTTCAGTTTGCGCACGAATTCCACAAGCTTTGAAAAGTCCGCAGGATATCCGAACCTGTCCTTCACCACCCATCGATTTCCCGTTTGCGACAATTGGACTGCATTGCCGCCTCCGCCGAGAATGGTAACGGAGGCGATATCATTGGCAGGGAGGTTTTTCAGGAGAGGAGTACCCAACTCCCTTTTTCCTTCCTGGGAAGAGTGCTGCATGAGAACAGCAAAGACCACTCCCGTGAGAACCGCTAGAACTATCAGGAGTATCGCCAGTGTCTTAACCTTCATTTCTTCTTCATCCTCCTGTGTCTCGTGTAAGCGAAAAGGAGCCCCGCGATAGCTACAAACAAGGGCATCAGGAAGATATTGACGGCCTTCAGTGTGTTTCCCAGGTTCTCTATGTCCGCCCGCAGGTTCTTCCGGACCTCCTTGAGTTCATGGTCGATTCTGCTCTTCTGATCCCTGAACTTGGCTATCTCTTTTTCCTGCTCTGTACTGATGATCAGTTTCTGAGAGGCGTCCTTTTGCGTTTCCAGTTCTTTGAGTTTCCGATTGGTTTCCTCCGCCTGTTTCATCAGTTCCTTTTCTTTGGATAACCATCGTTCCTGGGCCTTCCGCTGCAGCGCCAGGACTACCTCGAACGGACGCTCGAATCTTCCTCGCGTCCGCAGCGCGATCAGGTCATTGTTGCCGGTGAGGGTCTCGCAGGCATTTGAAACAAAATTGAGATTGTCATTGAACACCTTGGAAACGGTAATGCCGAGGAAATCTCCATGCTGCACATAGAAGCGGTCAGCCAGGAGATCGGCATCAGCGACAACCACGACGTTGCATGACTGCTTGGCCTCCTTAAGCTGTTTTTTCGATTCTTCTTGTTCTTTATCCCCTTTTGCCTTTTCATCCTTCGGGGGTCCGTTGGGAAATGCCGTCTTGAATTTCCCCGAAACCTGCGCACAGATATACAGCGGCTCCTTGCCGGGGACAAACTCCCGTCTGATATCATCGAGCTCCAACGCGGCCTTGAAGGCTTCTACCAGTCCAGCGTTCTTTCCGGACCGCACGAGGGGTTCGAAACTGTAGGGGCTATCCTTCGCCTTCGCCAAAGCGCCTGCCAGCGGAAACAGCATGCTTTCAAGGCCAGCAGTCACCACATTTCCGGAATTAAACGCCTCGTCCCGGGCAGTAATCATGACCGGGCTCCGCTCCACCCGGTTGTCACGGGTCCTGACCGGCGTGGACTGATCGAAGTCGGCAAGTACCTTCGACGAGTCAAAGGTTATTCCCCATGCAGTGAACAACGCTCCGAGAGATGAGCTGGACGGCCCCATGAAGGCTTGCCTTGACCTGTCGGAAACGCAGTAGGGGTCTACAAAAACAACGGCATTTCCACCGGAAAGAACATACTGGTCGATGGCATATTGCAGTTTCTTGCTGATATTTTTTGGATGGATCACCAGCAGGAGGTCGGGAGCAGGAGCAATGCTGTCCGCGGAGAGGGGGATCTCTTTGACTGTATACGTTTTCTTGAGCTCCGTAATGAACAGCCACTCCGTGTCCTGTCCCTGTTGTCCCATGCCTGCATAGGCGGGGTTCCCGAATACGGGCAGCCCGCTGACAACGCCTATCACCTTTTTCTCGGGACTCTGCACCCGCTGAATGGCGCGTGTAATATCATATTCGAGCAGCTCCTCTTTTTCGGGATCAAGGAATTCTATCTTTCCAACCTGGTCCGCTGCCAGGAAGACAAGCCCGCAGTAGATCTTTTCTCCCGAAGATGTCTGGATGGGACGAAGATCGTATTTCTCCGCCCACTCCTCCTCGTCGGAATCAGGCTTCGGATCGTACGTTTCGACCGTTATCTTGCCGTGGCCTGCGTGCTCGTACTCCGAAAGGAATTCTCTCACCCGTGTGGCGTAGAGCTTGAGCTCATCGGGGACGCTCTTGCTGCTCCTGTTGTAGTAGAACTGGATGTCAACCGGCTGAGTGATGTCCGAGAGGATGTGTTTCGTGCCTTCGGACAGGGAATAGATATGGTCTTGCGTTGCGTCCCAGCGGATATTTGCGTAAGACACGATCACATTTATGAGAATAAGGATAATGAAGACTGCAACCAGGCCGGTGGTTGAGAGAAGGGTCTTCTTTATTTGACTTGCTTTTCTCGCCATGAACATCTCTCCCTTATGCTGTCCTGCGGTTCTGCAGGGTAATTCCCGTTGCAAAGAGCATGAAAAAGATCACCGAGCAATAGTACAAAACGTCCCGGAGATCCAGGACTCCCCGCTGCAGGGAGCCAAAATGCGACATGAAACTGAAGTCTGAAATCCCGTCCACAAGCCAGATAGGAGCCCACCCCGACAGGGCCTGGGTCACGGGCGGCCATCCGGCCAGGACCAGGAAGAGACAAATTACCACGGAAATGATAAAGCTGATCACCTGGTTCCTGGTCATGGCCGAGGTCATGCTTCCTACGCTCAGGTATGCGCCTGCCATGAGAAAGCTGCCTACATAACCACAGAAAATGGCCCCGGGATCCGGAATCCCCAGGTAGATAACAGTCAGCACCAGTGGAAAGGTCAGGCAAAGCGCCAGAGATATGAAAATCCATGCAGCGATAAATTTCCCTACCACGACTTCCGTGAGGGTCACCGGGAGTGTCAGAATCAGCTCAATGGTGCCCGTTCGCCGTTCTTCGGCCCAGAGCCTCATGGCGACCGCTGGAATGAGGAAGAGGAAAATCCAGGGGTGCCACTGGAAAAATGCCCTGAGATCCGCCTGCCCCAGCTCGTAGAAGTGACTGACTGAAAAAGTGAAAAACCCACACAGGAGCAGGAAGATAACGATAAACACGTATGCCACGGGTGATCCGAAATATCCCGACAACTCCCTTTTTACAATGGCCTTCATATTTCTCAAATGCTCAGACATGTTCATCCTCGATTCTCCCCATGGTGATCATCCGAAAGACCTCGTCCAAACGTCCTTCCTCCACCTTGAGGTATTCCACGTTGTAGCCTTCTTTTCCGCAAAACCGGATGACCTGTTCTATCGGGGCGAATGTGCTTCCCGCATGAAAGATGCGCAGCACCGTCCAGTCATTTTCCCTCTCAAGGATTTCGACAGTATTCACTCCCTCTAACTGACCGAGTGCGGACTCAAGGTACTCTGCAGTCGCCCCGCGAATGCTGCAGCACAGGGAACCATGGATCGAGGAACGGGCCTTGAGCTCATCAGGTGTCTCGTCGGCCACAATCCGCCCGTTCACGATGATAATAGCCCTCGTACACACCGCTTCCACCTCCTCAAGGATATGCGTGGAAAGGACAATGGTTTTTTCCTTTGCCATCTCCCGGATCATGGCCCGCACTTCATGCTTCTGGTTCGGGTCCAGACCGTCGGTGGGCTCATCCATGATCAGGTACTCCGGGTCGTGCAGGAGGCTCTGGGCAAAGCACACTCGCTGCTTGAATCCCTTTGAAAGGGTGTTGATGATCTGATACCGGACCGATGAGAGGAAACAGCGTTCAATGATGTCCTCAATTCGCATTCGTTTTTCTTTTCCGGAAAACCCACGAATCTCCGCAATGAAATCCAGGAACCCTGCAACACTCATATCCCGGTAGACCGGCGCGTTCTCCGGAAGATACCCGAGCTTCTTCTGTGCTTTCAAAGGGTCCTTCTGCACATCATACCCGCCGACCACAGCTGTCCCCGAGGTGGGCGGCAGAAAGCCGGTAATCATCCGCATGGTAGTGGATTTGCCCGCGGCGTTGGGTCCGAGAAATCCCAGGACCTCCCCCTGGCCGACCTCGAAAGACACGTCATCGACCGCCGCCTTGTCCGCGAAATACTTGGTGAGATGTTTTGCTTCAATCATGGAAACCCCTCTGTTTCTGAAATTAGCAGTCAAATACAGTTTCTACGCTCCTTAAGCAGCAACCGATCTGAGCAACCGGGTTGGAATTTAAACCCTTGTTCGGACCCTGTCAAGGAAGGAACAGGAATTATGTCTCTCGGTTCTGATTGAATAAATGACCGGTGCCGATGGCGGTCGGGTAGAGGTGTGGCAGAAAAGCCGGACGCGAGGGCGGGCTTTGGCGGACAACAAGTTCGTTTCCATCCATAAATGGCTCTTTTTCACAATCTCATCGTCAATCTGCGGGATCACTTGTGCGACGTACTAACGTACGTCTCCGCGTAATCTCTTGATTTCCTTGATCTTGCAAAAAATAGCTCATTTCTGGATTGGAAACCCGCTCGTGCCCAAATTCTATTCGTGGATGGGCACAAGTTCATGCAGGGGGGACCGGATCTGTGGGACACGACCGGCGGCGGTTCCTCCCATCCGGTCCTCAAACAGCATGGACAAATCAGGAAGAGCCGCCGGTACAGCCTTTTGAATTCCGCATACCGGCAAGGCGGCGCGCACCGAAAACTATCCCTCCGGGAAAGAGGGACTCGATTTCTGTCATGTTCATTCCGGTGCCCACCTTGATCTTGTGATTCAGCGGCGCCTTACCCTGCTCGGTATAATACCGGCGAATAAAATGAATCACCTGCCATTGTTTATCGCTCAAAACTTCAATGCCGGCGTCTGCGGCCATGGCAGCGGCCACCTTATCCGACCACAGGGAGGAGTTCTTTAAGAATCCCTCCCTGTCCAGAATGATCTCCTGACCGTCCACCCACAGTGCGTTCTTACGCCGGCCTTTCGCACGGTTCCGGTTTTCCACGACCCAATCTCCAGGGCTTAGGCAGCGGTCGCTTTCAACCCGGCCAGAATCTTGGCGGGGGTTGCGGGCAGTTCACAGATCCTCACCCCGACGGCATTGTCTATGGCATTGATGATCGCCGGATGGGTGGGCACAAGGGTGAACTCACCCACACCTGTGGCTCCCAGCGGTCCGTCTTTACGCGGCGATTCGAGCAGAATCGTCTCCATGTCAAAAGCCGTGTTCATGGTTGGGAATTTGTACGTTGCCCAATCCACTGTCTCACCATGGACATATTCCTCCCGCAGGGCCATGCCCGCACCCATGTCCATGCCGCCTTCCAGTTGAGAGATGACGGCCACCGGGTTTATAACGGTGCCTGGATCAACCACTGCGGTCATCTTCAAAATCTTTGCCTCACCGGTTTCGATATTGACCTCGACCTCGGCCATCTGAACCCCATGGCAGTGGGAGCCCCAGAGCTGGCCCTGGCCGGTTTCCTGATCCATACCCGTATGCGGCAAGGTGTGACCGGCGAGATAGCGGGTTGGTTTACCGGCCTTGACCAGATCCGCGTGAGTATCGGCCCCGGCTTCTTTCAGGGCTGTTTTGAGGGCCTCAATGGCCAAGGCCAGGCTGCGGCCCGACATATAGGTCTGCCTGGATCCGGCGGATAGCCCAGAATCAGGCGTCTTCTCCGTGTCACGGGTCACCAGCCGGATTTTATTCCGGGGCAGTTTCATCAGATGCGCGGCAATCTGAACCAGCATGGCATCGTTGCCTTCTCCCGGATCAGCGACCGAAGCGCAAACCGTCAGGCCGCCGTCCGGTTCGAGTTCCACCGCAACATGGCTGGTGTCACCCGGATCACCGATACCAAAGCTGGATCCCGCAAGGCCCACTCCCCGCCGCAGGGATCCGGATTTGAAATTCCGGGCCTCCCGCATGGCCCGCTCATATTCCGGTTTGAGTCTTTCCAGGCAGGCGTCGAATGCCCACTCGTCAGGGACATGGCCGGTCGACATGGACTGCCCGGGCTGAAGGACGTTGATCTGCCTGAACTCATAGGGATCCATGCCCAGCTTGGCCGCCAGAAGGTCCATGGCCGATTCGAGGGCAAAGTTGGCTTGCGGGGGACCCGCACCGCGCGCCGCCCCCCCCCAGGCATTGTTGGTATACACCAGTTTGCCCTCGGCGCGTACGGTGGGTATGTGGTAGCCCCCGCTCAGCATTCCCAAGGCGCGGCTGATGACTTCCGGGCCGATCGACATATAGGCGCCGTTTTCCACGGTGAAATCCATCGCCAGGCCGGTCAGCTTTCCTTTTGCGTCGGCCCCCAATCGCAGCTGCATACGGAAAGGATGCCTTTTAGTCGTCATCAGCAAGGAATCCTTCAGACTGGGAATATAGCGAACAGGTTGATGAAAATGCAGCGCGGCAGCGGCGGCGATGCCCTCGGAAGTGATATCAACCTTGATGCCGAATTGACCGCCGGCGAAGGCCTCCTGGTAGCGGATATTTCCCCAACCCAAGGCATTCTGGAGCACCTGGGCGTGATAGTGGATCCAGATGGAACGGCCGATGACCACCAGCTGAGCATCTTCGCCCTCCCCTTCCATATACGCAACCGCCGCCTCCGGCTCCAGGGGCGCCTGGTGAATCAACTGAGAATAGAACGCTCCGGAGACTACCGCGGCCGACGCATCCAGAGCGGTGTCAGCGTCGCCCTTGATCTGGCGCCTTGTATGGCAGAGATTCGGCGTTCCCGGGTGAATTTCCGGGGTGCCTTCGGCCAGGGCTTCTTCCGGCGTTTTGATTCGAGGCAAAACATCGTATTCAACGCGGACCGCTTCGGCCGCCGCCTGGGCCTCATTTTTGGTTCGGGCTGCCACAATGGCAACGGCCGCACCGAGCACCGGCAAAATATCGTCGCACAGGAGCGGCTGGTCCTGAGCCGCTACCCCGATTGAATTCGTACCCTTGATGTCTTTGGCCGTCATAATGCCGACCACGCCGGGCATCTTTTGGGCCTCTTCGTAATCGATCCCTTTCAGCCGGGCATGATGGTGGGGGCTGCGCACGACGGCCAGTTCCAGTGCCCCGGGAACCTTGATATCAGCGGAAAATTCGGCCACGCCGCAGGCCTTCAACAGGGACCAGGGCCGTGGATGGGAAACGCCGATCTGAGCGGCATTCGGGTCGGCCTGCAGATCAGCGGGCTTGGCCTCGCCACGCAGAAAACGCCCTGCCAGTTCAACGGCCTCGATAATCCTTTGATAGCCGGTGCAGCGGCAAAGATTACGCTTCAGGGCTCCCTTGATTTCTTTTCGACTGGGATCGGGGTTGCTGTCCAGCAAAGCCTTGGTCGCCATGATCAGACCCGGCGTACAGTAGCCGCATTGAATGGCCCCCGCGAGCACGAAGGCTTCCTGAATCAGATGGGGATTGTCCGGCGTCCCAAGACCCTCAACGGTGAGGACTTCCGCTCCATCGAGGGTGCCCACCTTTGTCAGACATGATCTGACGGTCTTGCCGTTGACGATGACGGTGCAGGCGCCGCACTGGCCCTTGCGATCGCAGGACTGTTTGGCTCCGGTGAGCTTCAAATCTTCCCGCAGAAAATCCAAAAGCGCACGGTCTTCATCGACAATAAACTGATGAGATATCCCGTTGACTTTCACATTGACGCTCCTCATGGTCACTCCTCCTTGGCTGCAATGGGTTACCGATGAATCAATTGAACGTAAACAACTTCATTTCCCTGAACCGGTCTTTGACCGGGCTATCATTGTCATTGCTTCGACTGCTGCGCCCGTGTCCTCCGGGGTGTTGAACGGGCCGAAGCTGAAACGAACGCCGCCTCGCGGGTAATGGCAGAGGTCCTTGTGAACCAGCGGTGCGCAGTGCAGGCCGGCCCGGACGGCAATGCCGAAATCGGCGTCCAGGATGGCGCCCAGGTCCTCGGGATCAATTCCCCGGACGTTGACCGTCAACAGCCCCAGGTGTCCGTCGAGATTATCTCCGCAATACAACTCAACCCCCTGCAGAGCGGAAAGACCGTCCCGCAGTGCGGTCAACAGTTCCAACTCCCGTCTATGTATCGCGGTCAGTCCTTCGTTTAAAACAAAGTCCATACCTTCGGACAGTCCGATAATACCCAGCAGGTTGAGGGTTCCTGCCTCCAGACGGTGAGGGAAGGTCTGGGTGTGAACCGGGCTTTTTGAATCGACGCCGGTGCCGCCAAATCGTGTGCTCCGGATGTCCGGCAACGTGTTCAGCACCAGGCCGCCGATGCCCGTCGGGCCCAGCAGCGACTTGTGGCCGGTAAAGGCGACCGCGGCCACATGCCAGGCCGTCATGTCGATCGGGACGATCCCGGCACTCTGGGCAGCATCTATGATCAGCGGCACCTCCCGGTCCCGGCACAATTGCCCGATTTCGGACACCGGCTGGATGGTTCCCAGAACGTTGGAGGCGTGGCAGACAATCACGGCCCTGGTGTTGGATCGAATTGCCCGGGCCACATCGTCCGGGTCCACAAAACCGCGGCCGTCAAAGGGAACAAGGTCGTATTCGATGAGGCCGCACTGGTGCAGGTGGTGAAGCGGCCGGAGAACGGAATTGTGCTCCAATCGGGTGGAGACGATGTGATCCCCCGGTTTAGCAAGGCCCTGGATCACCAGGTTGAGGGCGTCGGTGGCGTTGCCGGCAAATATAACACGATCAGGATCCGGCCCCCCGAAAAATCGGGCCACCTTCACCCGGGTCTCCTGGACCATGTCCTCAGCCTCGACCGCCAGATCATAGCTGCCACGCCCCGGCGAGACCCCCAACCGGGCATAGGCCGAAATCATCGCCTCCAGCATATGTCGAGGTTTCGGGTACGTCGTTGCCGCGTTGTCAAGATATATAAGATGCCCGCTCATTTCACGAATTTTCTTGTTGTGGCGGAAACATTCGATGCGTTATATCCAACTTGATATATCATGGCTTTTATTGAATCGATTCAGCACTGTCAAGGACAATCCTCAATCGCAGCCTTTCCTGTCCCGCATGCGACGGTCAGGCCCCGGCACCTTTCAATGGAACGTCGTCTTTCCCGGAGTCCTCTCAGAATTGACTACCACGACCCCGGCCAGTACAACCGCTGTTCCGGTTATCATCCACCCATCCATGCGCTCCCCGAGAACCAGCCATCCAAGAATAACCGCGATCACGGGGTTGATGTAGGCATACATGGAAACCTTGGATGCGGGAAGCTTTGAAAGGGCGTAGATAAAGGACCCGTATCCGACGATGGAACCAAATATGATCAGATAGACTAAGGCGCCCACACCAAGCGGTTCAAAAACGAAACGTTTGAATTCTCCAAATGAGGCCCCGATGGACATCAAAATGAATCCGGCAATAATCATTTGCAGGGAAGCCGCCATAAGGGGGTTGGTACGAACGGGCCTGTGTTTGGAGTAAATCGAGCCGGCCGCCCAGGAACAGGGAGCCAGAAACAAAACCAGGACCCCCCGCAAGTACCCCATGTCGAGGGAGCTTTTCAGGTCCGGCCAGAACAATATCAACAACCCGCAAAATCCCATGAGGATTCCCGAGATCTTCTTGACGGTCAATCGATCACCGGCAGGCAGGAAGCCCTCAAAAACAGCCATCCAGAGCGGAAGCGTGGCGACGATCAGAGCGGTTAACCCGCTCGGCACCCACTGTTCGGACCAGACAACCAATCCGTTCGCCGTCACGAGCAGAGCTATTCCCACCACCGCCGCATCCAACAATCCCTTTCTGTTGGGCAGTGAATAACCCCTGAGTCTCAGAAACAGGAAAAAGATGAAGCCCGCAATGGTAAAGCGGATTCCGGCGAAGAGGGCGGGTGGAAGGATCCTGACGCCTATTCTGATGGCGAGGTAGGTGGTCCCCCAGAAAAGGCACACGGCACCCCAGGCCGAATAGGCCTTGACCATTTCCTTCTTTTCGGATGTTGACGGCAAGTCTGTTATTGAATCCTCAAAATAGTTTGATCGGGATATTCTTGTTTACCTTAACGATCTGAGGCCTAATTTTTGTTGATTTCTTTAGAAGCTCCATCGCAGCAGTCCGTTCCATTGAACGGCCTCTAACCAGGCCTGGCCTGTATGTGCTCTTCCTCTCTCATGAATGTGCTGAGAACTTCTTCTTTTCTATCCTGCAGGGGAGGTTCTTTATATTCGGGGTCCCGAATTCCTTTCCCAGCTTCCCGATAGAAGTGAGCATATTGAAATTCGATGCCCGCCATTCGAACTGGCTCGCAGCATCCCCTTCCGGGAACCACCATCCCACGTCTGCACTGACAACGCGGGGATGAACAATTTCCGTAACCCGAGCTACCTGCGTAATTTCACCGTACCTGGTGGCGATAATCACTTCGTCACCATCGGCGATGCCGTAGGCTGCTGCCGTTTCGGGATGGATTTCCACCAGAGGATGGGGCCTTTTCTGACGGAGCCTTTTGACCCACCTGTAAGAAGAAAGAAGGTAATACCGGCTCTTGGCACTGATCAGAATCAGTGGATAGTGCGGATCATCCGCTTCCGGCAGGCCGGTGAATTCAGGGAGGGGCTTCAGGTTGAACTTTTCAGCCGTGCTCAACCTCAATTCCACTTTTCCCGTGAGCGTGCGGAAACCCTTCTCCTCATAAGACTTGAAACGGTCAGGGCCTTTTAGATGCCCTTTAGCAACGAACTCCTGATAGGTGAGGCCGGATGGCCTGAGCACATCTTCCAGGAACACTTCGAAATCGTCATGCCAGTACCGGGGATCCGACACACGCTTTCCCAATTCATTCATGATTTTCATGTCGGGCCAGCACTCCCCGGGTGGGTCGACGATCTTTGGCCGTGCGAGTATCATGCCATGCCCGATTCCGTAGTGACCGATATCGTTCATCTCGTACTGGTGCGCAACCGGAAAGACAATGTCCGCCATGGATGCCGTGGGCGTCATGAAGATGTCCGCGACTGCTGCAAAATCGAGGCTCATGAACGCGTCATAGGTGACCCGGCTGTCCGCCCATGCCACCAGGGGATTGGTGCACATCCCGTAATAACCTCTCACCGGGTAAGGCGTCCCTTCAAGGACCGCCTGTCGGAAGAATGCCGGTGGCACCGTCATCAGCCTCGGGATGGTGCCGTGAAATGCGCCGAGCATTTCCTTTCGCTTGCCCGGTATGAGATCGGCCCGCACGAATTCTCCGAGGCCCATGATATCCGGATCGTGGGCATGGATATTGCCTCCCGCCACCTCGAGGTTTCCGCAAACCGCCATGAGGCAGACCAGTGAACGGGTTGCATCAAAGGCATGGACATCGTGCTCGATGGCATTGCCCCACTGGAGAGCGGCGGGTTTGGACGCAGCATAAAGGCGTGCGGCCTTGCGTATCAGGCCAGGGGGGACCCAGGTGATCTGAGAGACCGCCTCGGGGCTGTAGTCCTTCACTTGCCGGGAAAGATCCTGGAATCCGTATGCATGCTTCTCGACAAACGCCTTATCGTAAAGCGACTCTTCTATGATGACGTGGAGGAATCCCAGGGCAAGGGCCTGCGCGGTTCCCGGCCGAAGCTGCAACCACAGATCTGCCCGGTCTGCAAGCCGGGTTTTTCGGGGATCGACTACGATCAGTCCGGCGCCGTTTCGAAGCTGCTTCAACGCAAGGCTGGCTATCTGCCCTTCCTCGCTGGTCGAAAGTACGTTGCTGGCCCAGGAGAGAATCAGGCGGGTTGGATGGTGGAAATCGGCAACGGGATAGAAGCCGCAGGTGTGGACGCCCGTGATCTCTCGGGGAGCATGGCAGACATCTTGAGACGCGATGACATTGGGTGAGCCGAAAATGTTGGCAAGCCGGATCAGAACGAAATGTTCAAGACCTTTCGGCATGCCCGCGCCGAATCCAACAGCGCGCGAGCCGTATGTTTCCTTTATCTTCAAAAGATTTCCAGCCGTCTCATCGAGCGCGTCATCCCAGGAAATTCGCTGCCACTTCCCCTCGCCCCGTTTCCCAGCACGCTTCAGCGGGTAGCGGAGACGATCGGGATGGTCCAGACGATCCGGAGACACGATTCCTTTGTAACAGGTATAACCCTCGCTCAAGATTCCGTCCGGATCTCCTTTGATCTCGATAATCTTATTACCCCTGACGCCGACCAACAGCGTACAGCCGCCATGATCCATCCTTGCACAGTGGGTTCTCACCCAGTGGATTTCTTTCGACATGTCAAAAATACCTCGTTCTCATAACCGTTCAATAACATGGCAATCCTTGCTGCATCAGCGATGATTGCCTGCTCTGATCCGAAAAATTCCGAATCGAACACACCCCGGACTATGACAGCAACCTCCGGATATACCGCAGCCTGTTCCCGTACGGCGGATACCCTATGGTGGAGTTGAACAGAGTGGTTTTCCGGAGCATCGAACGGTGGTGGCTGAAGGTGTCGAAGCTGAACTTCCCGTGATAGCGGCCCATCCCGCTGGTTCCGACGCCGCCGAAGGGCAAACGGTGGTTTGTGAAGTGCATGATGGTGTCGTTGACGCACCCGCCTCCCGAGGACGCAGACGACAGGAGTCTCTCCCTCTGTGTTTTCGAGCCACTGAAAAAATACAGCGCCAAGGGCTTCTCCCGTTCCTGGAGGAGAGAGATGACATCCTCCAGGCGTGTATACTCCAAAATCGGGAACAGGGGCCCGAAAATCTCTTCCTGCATGATCCGATCATCGGGCGTGATCCGGTCGATGAGAGTTGGTTCTATGTACAACGTGTCTGGGTTTGTTCTCCCGCCGTGGATGATCGTCCCCGCCGAATGCATCAGGTTTTCCAGGCGGCTGAACTGCTCGGCGTTGATGATCCTGCCGAAATCGGGACTCTCCTCGGGATCATCACCGTAGAACCGCTTGATGCACTGCCGCATGCTGGAAAGCAATTGCCGCTTGACATCCACGTGCACAAACAGGTGATCCGGAGCCACGCAGGTCTGGCCGGCATTCAGGAATTTGCCGAAGCAGATGCGCTGGGCGGCCACGGCGATATCGGCATCCGGCTCCACAACGCACGGATTCTTGCCCCCAAGCTCCAGGGTGACGGGTGTCAGCTGTTTCGATGCCTTTTCCATGACGATCTTTCCCAGGTGCGAGCTTCCGGTGAAAAACATGAAATCGAAACGCTCATCAAGGATTGCCTGGTTGACATCCCTGCCGCCGGTCATGACGCTGATATATTCGGGATCGAATGTTTCCGAGATGAGCTCCCGGATGACCTCGGAGACGTGTTCCGAATAGTGAGCCGGCTTCAGCATAACACAGTTCCCGGCTGAAATGGCGCCGACCAGAGGGGTCAGAAGGAGTTGGAGGGGATAATTCCATGGCGCCATGATCAGGGCCACCCCGTAGGGTTCGTGAAGGGTCCGGCTGGTGGAATAGAAATTGAGGATGTCGGTGACGACCCTTGTGGGCTTCGCCCATTTCCTGATTTTCTTCGTGTGGAGGCTGATCTCCTTTAAAATCAGCCCTACTTCAGTCACGAAGGCCTCGAATTTAGATTTGTGCAGATCCTGCCAGAAGGCATCGTAGATTCTCTCTTCGTACCTGATGAGGGCGTTTCTCAATCTTTTGAGGCTGTCCCTGCGAAAACCGACGTCAAGGGTTTTGCCGGTTCTGAAAAAGGCACGGTGCGCTCTTACCGCCTCAGCTATGTATTCCATGCATTCTCTCCTCCGACAACTCTAATTATGGGGTAATGGGAGTTTATTAATGAAATACATTCATACATCATGCGGAAATGATGTCGACAACAGTTTTTGACCCTACAACGATATAGCGGTCATTGTATCGCGTTTCTGGGACCATAGGATATTTCTCTCACAATCACAAGGCTTTGTTCAATTTGATGACTTAGCAGGATTATGGGAAAGACGCTCTCCCCCATTTTATCATTTTTGGTTATGTTTGCCTGGAGTTCCATGTCACACTGTCCCGGCAATGATGCCGGAATCGCCGGACGAGCGGAAAGGCAGGCGCCGCACTTCCTTCGCCCCTGCCCGGCTCAGCAGATCCATGATTTCCTCTTCCGAATAGGCGCGCCCCACACCGGGCGTCTCCGAAAACAGCCGGGTTGCCGGGGCAGTTTCCGAAGACTCACACCGACACGGCCGCCCCCAAAGGCAGACGCTCCCATCTTCTTTTTCAAAGCCGGCTCCATACGGTCCCGCAATGCCGCACTTGACCGGGCCCGACGAACGCCCCTAGAGCAGTTGTTTCTTGCGGTATTGGACGTACTCGTTCAGGGCCTTTTCCAGGCCCTCGTCAATAGGGGGTTTCGTATATCCCGCCAGGCGCCGGGGAAGCATTTCAGCCGCCACATCCGAGACACGTCGTGCACCATCATTGTACCATTTTTGGTAGTCATCACGGGTAAACAGTTCGGGGCGGTAGAGTTCCCGGCAATGCCTGAAGGTCGTGGGGTGCAGCAGGTAGTTTCCGTCACTGCCGACACTTTTGATGGTATCCACATCGATGGATTCGACGCTGATATCCGCGGTGGCAACCACCCTCCGGAGCATGCGGCACACTTCCTCGTCAAGAAGCCATTTCTCAAAGCTGATTGATAGATAGGCGCCCAATTGTCCGCAGGCATGGAGGATGAAGTTCGACCCATTGCGCACCGCCGTACTCATCATGAGCGTTCCCTCCGCAGCGGCCTGGCCGTCGGCACAGTGTGCATTGGTCAACATCCCCCCGGTCCGGCAGGGGAGGCGGTAATACCGTGCGAGTTGGATGATCGCCGATGCCAGCACGACCGCTTCCGGCGCACCGACCGCCGATATGACCGTCCGCATGTCTGCGGGCGCCGACACGGATCCGTATACGACGGGAGACCCGGGACCTGCCAGTTGCGAAAGCACCACGCCCCCCAGGATTTCGGCGTTGGCCAGGGCCAGCACGCCGGGCAGAGAGATGGGACCGCTGCTCCCGGCCATCACCATGTCCGTGATCACCATCGCCTGTCCCAAACCAGCCATTTCGATGATGGAATCCGCTTCATCCGCCGTGTACTGAAGAGGAGACAGGGCGTTGATGATCACCCCCATGACCGGCTGCCGTCTCAAGTTCGTCTTGCCTCCCCAAGCAATCGCAGCCATTTCCAGACTGTCCACGGCGGCCATCCTGGACGACGCCCCACCGAGAAAAGGCTTATCGCAGAGCGCCATATTGGCCAGCATCATGTCCAGGTGCGCGGCTTGCGGTGGAATATCTCCGGGCTGGACCATCGGAAATCCGGTCATTTGCAGTTGATCCGACGTCTGAACCAACCGGCAGCAGGTGTAGTAATCTTCGAGTGTTGCGGCACGCCGTTCACCCTTGGAGGTCACCACGTTCGGGGGCCCGCTGGTGGGCAGAAACACGAAATCATCCTCCCCTATGGAGACGCTGTATGCCGGATTTCTTGCAGTGAGCGGAAACCGCGACGGCGCGGTTTCGAGCGCTTTTTCCACGTCTTTTTCCGTGATCAACACCCGCAGCCCTTCTGTTCTGAATCCATTCTGCCGGAAGATCTCAACGGCATCCGCGCTGTGAAATTTGACCCCGGTTTCCACCAGGACTTCCATAGAGGCATCGTGGATCAGGTGCAGCTCATCCTGCGTGAGTGCTTGCATGCGGTCTGCCATGATATTTCTCCTCGAAAACGGCACCCTTGAAAAGGGGGCTCTCTTGAGACCCTGAAAGGGATTCGGCGAGGATTGACTATAGCGTACGAGTTCGTCCAAGTAAACATCTTCCTCGCCCCACAAATTCCGGACCGTAAGCCGTCCAGGCGGTTCCGCTCGAAAAAAGAGGACCAAAACAGGAACTGAAAGTTCCGATATGTGAAGAATAGGAATCCACACTTCCGAAAGACTTTTTATGCCTGATATAGCACAGTTACTTATACTTTTCCTCCCGGATGCCGGTCCGTTCGCCGCCCCGGGGAGCAGGATCGGAACCGGCTGATCCCAAATTTTGAACGGTCAAGCAAAAAGATGCTGTTATTTCAATTTGTTATATTCTTGGCATGTATTGTGCTGATGCTCGCACATAGAGGGCAATACGACCTTTCACATCACATCCACATCTAAGCAAGAGGAGGTAAACGGCACGATGGATAAGGGAACACCGAATGAAGAGGACTGTAAACCTCCGAGTCCCTATCACGAACTGGGAACTCGGAATACAGGAACCCTGCCAAAGCCAAGCAATGAGACATCCTTCCAGGCAAAACAAAAGATCATAGGACTTCATGCGGTCCCCAACCTCCCCCGGTTTCGTTCCAGCACCCGCTCCTCGGCCTTCAGGAAGAAGTTCTTTCCCGAGGCCACGCGGAACGATTGGAACGACTGGCGCTGGCAACTTCGAAACAGGATCACGCGCGCAGGCGACTTCGAGCGATTTCTTCAACTGAGCGAGGAAGAGCGGCCGGCCTTGAGCCGGAACGTATCACAGTTTCCGGTTGCGCTGACACCTTACTATGCCAGCCTTCTCGACCGCGAAGATCCGCTCCAGCCGCTGCGGCGAGCAGTCATTCCCGTCACCGCAGAGGGCCTGACGTCCCAGGGAGAAGCCGAAGACCCTCTGGGAGAGGACAGGAATACTCCCGTGCCCGGTCTAGTCCATCGTTACCCGGATCGTGTTCTCTTTCTGGTGACCGATTTCTGTTCCACCTATTGCCGTTACTGCACACGGTCCCGCATGGTGGGACACAGGGGCGAGAAGGCCTTTGATCGCGCCCAGTGGAAAACGGCCATAGAGTACATTGAGGGGCATCCGGCCATCAGGGACGTGCTCCTTTCCGGAGGCGATCCCCTGACCTTGCCCGACGAGGCTCTGGCATGGCTCCTTTCACGATTGAGACGGATTCCGCACGTGGAAATCCTCCGTATCGGAACCAAAGCGCCCGTGGTGCTGCCCCAGCGGGTCACGTCCTCCCTTTGCCGCTCTCTCAAGCATTATCATCCCCTCTGGATGAGCATTCACTTCACCCATCCGGAGGAGTTGACCCCGGAGACGGCCCAGGCCTGCGAACGTCTTGCGGACTCCGGAATTCCCCTGGGCAGCCAGACCGTGCTCCTCAAGGGTATCAACGACCGGGTAGATACCATGCAGCAGCTCGTCCATGGCCTCCTTCGTATCAGGGTAAGGCCCTACTACCTCTATCAGTGCGATCCTATCCTGGGTTCGGCCCACTTCAGGACCTCCGTAGAGACGGGGCTTGACATCATTCGCGGGCTCAGGGGGCACACAACGGGGTATGCCGTTCCCACCTATGTGATTGACGCCCCCGGGGGAGGCGGAAAAATTCCGCTGCTGCCCGAAGAATACCAGGCCGGCAGGGAAGGAAACGATCTGCTCCTCAGAAACTACGAAAACCGCCTCTTCAGGTATCCGGATCCCGGTGAAAGGACCGAGGCGCCCGAACCCCGATGCGGTGTCCCGGCGGGTTCTTAGGAGGAAGCGCCATGATGATCGGCATGACCTATGACTTGCGAGATGACTATCTTGCCGAAGGTTTCAGCCCCGAAGAAGCCGCCGAGTTCGACCTGAAGGAAACCATTGATGCCATCCGGGAGAACCTCGAGGCCCTGGGCTATGACACGGACCCCATCGGCAACATGCAAAAACTCACCCGCCGCATCGCCGCCGGTGATTCCTGGGACATGGTTTTCAACATCGCCGAAGGCATCAAGGGATTCGCGAGAGAGGCACAGGTGCCCGGGCTCCTGGAAGCCCACGGAATCCCCTACACCTTTTCCGATCCCATGGTCCTGGCCCTGACGCTTCACAAAGGGATGACCAAACGGGTGATCCGGGACATGGGGCTGGCTACGCCGGATTTCCGCGTGGTGGAGCATATGGACGACTTGGGATCCGTTGAACTTCCTTACCCCCTCTTCGCCAAACCCATTGCCGAAGGAACCGGAAAGGGAATCGACGCCGCCTCTAAAATCCCAAACTCAAGGGTGCTGGCTTCGGTCTGCGAAAGGCTCCTCAAGATCCACGACCAGCCGGTGCTTGTGGAGACATTCCTTCCCGGGCGGGAGTTCACGGTGGGGATCGTGGGCACCGCAAAAGAGGCTGCAGTCGTGGGGGTCATCGAGGTGATTCTCAGGAAAAAGGCCGAACCCGATGCGTATTCCTTCTGGAACAAGGAAAAATTCAAAGAGCTGGTGGAGTACCGTCTCGTCGACGACGCCGAAGCCCTGAAGGCCGGGGAGGCAGCCATTAAAGCCTATAGGGGGCTGGGCTGCCGCGACGCGGCCCGGGTGGATCTCAGGAGCAATGCGGCAGGGATACCTCATTTCATCGAGATCAATCCCTTGGCAGGGCTCCATCCGGGGCACTCCGACCTTCCTATCCTATGCCGCATGGCCGGAATGTCCTATCGCGAACTCATTTATAAAATAATGGATTCGGCCCTTGCCAGGCAGGGGACCGGGATGACGGATTTCCACTCCGATCGCCGTCGGCAGCCAACGGATTTCTATGAACAATCGAGTCGCTATACTTTACGATCGGCTTGACGGACCAGAGAGCAGTCCGGATCAGCGGGATGTCCTGTTCCAGGCCCAGGCCGTGGCCGGTGCACTCAGGGAACTGGGTTATGCTCCCTATGATCTGCCCGTTTCCATGGATTTCGGGGCGTTTCTTCATTCCCTCAGGTCCGATCCGCCCCTCTTTACATTCAACCTCATGGAATCCATTGAAGGCCAGGGCCGTCTTATCCATCTGGCTCCCTGCCTCCTGGATGCACTGGGGATCCCTTATACGGGCTGCGGGACCGATGCCCTCTATACCACGTCCAACAAACTGCTCGCCAAACGAAAGCTTCAGGGAGCCGGGATCCTGACCCCGCACTTCTTCTCCATGGACGACCTGCAGTCTCCCGAGGCCCGCGTAAAAGGGACCTTCATCATCAAATCCGTCTGGGAGCACGCCTCCATCGGCATCGGGGACGATTCCGTCGTTGCAGTGAAGCGGGGAACCCGACTCCTGCAGGAGATGCAACGTCGTCTCCGGACTCTCGGCGGCGAATGTTTTGCCGAGACCTATATCCAGGGCCGGGAGTTCAACCTCTCCCTCCTCGCCGCACATAACGGTCCCGAGGTGCTTCCTCCTGCGGAAATTCGTTTCGACGACTACCCGCGAGGAAAGAGACACATGGTTTGTTACCGGGCCAAGTGGGACGAAGACTCCTTCGAATACCGCCATACGCCCCGGAGGTTCACATTTTTGCCCGCCGATGCCCCGCTGCTGGAGAGGCTCAAAAAGCTGTCCAGGGAGTGCTGGGATCTTTTCGGTCTTCGAGGATACGCGAGAGTCGATTTCCGGGTGGACCGGGAAGGCCGTCCCTGGATACTGGAGATCAATACCAATCCCTGCCTCTCCCCGGATGCCGGCTTTGCGGCCGCAGCGGACAGAGCAGGGATTACCTTCTCTCAAATGATCGCGACAATCCTCCAGGCCATGAACCGCGGCGCCGCGGAACGGCGGAATCCGATACCTTTGCGGCGGGCCCATGGGATGAAAGGACATCGTCTGCCGTGTTTCGCATCCGACGCATCTACGACGATCTGATCCCGCTGGACCGCTCCATCATCGAGCAGATCCAGGAAATCCTCAGGCAGCAGTTTCCTCTCCTGTCCGAAGATGCAATTGCAAAACTGCCGGAGCAGCTGCGCAACCCCCTGAGATTCCGTTTCCGCTCCGTGCTTTTTGTGGCCGAAGGCGCCCGTGCAGGGGTGAAGGGCTTCGCCGTCCTCCACCACGCACCGGATCTTAACTTCAGTTTTCTCGATTTCATTGCGGCGGCCCGTCGCCTCACGGGCGGCGGCTTCGGCGGCGCCCTCTACCAGAGAGTCAGAGAGGAGGCCCTGTCCCTCAAGAGCATCGGCCTCTTCTTTGAATGCCTGCCGGACGACCCCCGGCTGTGTCCGGACCCGGTTTTGCTCAGGCAAAATGTTTCACGCCTTCGCTTCTATGAACGCTACGGCGCAAGACCCGTCATCAACACGGCCTACGAGGCCCCGGTCAATCCGGGAGACGACTGCCCTCCTTACCTGGTCTTCGACAACCTGGGAAAGGAGGTCCTCCCTGACCGGACCCGGACAAAGAGGATCGTCCGGGCCATTCTGCAGAGGAAGTACGGGGATTTCTGCCCCCGCGAGTATATCGATATGGTGGTCGGCTCCATCACGGACGATCCGGTGCGTCTCAGGAAACCGAAGTATGTCAAAAAGGAACCGCCCCTCCGCCTCGCGGCCGGACCCGTCAAGTCCGCCGAGAGCATTATTTTGACCGTAAACGACCGGCACCAAATCCACCACGTCCATGAGAGAGGCTATTTGGAGTCCCCGGTGAGGATCGAAGCAATCCTCCGGGAGATAGAACCCACGGGAGTCTTCGAAAGGGTCACCGTTCGTCACTTCTCCGAGCGCCACATCAAGGCCGTCCACGACAGTCGATTCGTGGACTACTTCAAGAAGGTGTGCAGCATCATGAAATCGGGAACCTCCGTCTACCCGTATGTCTTCCCGATCCGGAACAATGCCCGTCCTCCGAAGGAACTCCCGATCCGGGCGGGTTACTACTGTATCGATACGTTTACCCCCCTCAACCAGAATGCCTTCCTGGCGGCGAAAAGGGCGGTGGACTGTGCGCTCACGGCGGCAGGAAAGATCCTGGAGGGCTACCGCCTGGGTTATGCGCTCGTGCGTCCCCCCGGGCATCACGCGGAAAAGCATGCCTTCGGGGGATTCTGCTATCTCAATTCGGCAGCTGTCGCGGCACACTACCTCAGCATCTACGGTAATGTGGCCATATTGGACATTGATTACCACCACGGAAACGGCACCCAGAACATCTTTTACGAGCGCTCCGATGTCCTGACCGTTTCAATCCACGGGCACCCGCGGTTCGCGTACCCCTATTTCAGCGGTTTTGAGGATGAACAGGGAAAAGGACCGGGGGAAGAATTCAATATCAACATTCCTTTGGCTGAACGCATAAACGGGGAACAATACAGGAAGGTGCTGGCAAAGGCCCTGAGACGGGTGGAGGGATTCCGCCCCCGGTTTCTTGTGCTGGCCCTGGGGCTGGATACCGCCAAAGGAGATCCTACGGGCTCCTGGGATCTCAGGCCCGCGGATTTCCGGGACAACGGAAGAATGATCGGAGCCCTTCGGCTTCCCACCGTTGTGGTCCAGGAGGGCGGGTACAGGATCCGATCCCTCGGGAACAACGCGCGGCATTTCTTTCTCGGTCTTTGGGAGGGAGCTCACAGCCAATCGTGAATCACATGCCCACACTGAACGCCGCCTCCATCCCGGGACAAAAGCGAGAAACGAATGCCGGCCCCCCTTGCCCGCTGCGCTTCAGGGAAGAGCCGCTTTCGACGGATACCGCGGCCGTGCGAGAGATCGCCGAATCCTCCGGATTCTTTTATCCTGCCGAGATCGAGGTGGCGTGCGATCTCGTGCGTGAAAGACTCTCGAAAGGAATCGAAAGCGGCTATTATTTCCTCTTTGCCGAAGAGGACAGGAAAGCCATCGGATATACCTGTTTTGGACCCGTTCCCTGCACCCTGGACAGTTATGATCTTTATTGGATTGCGGTTCACCATGCCCGGAGAGGATCGGGCATCGGCAGGGACCTCCTGAATCGTTCTGAGGAGATCATCCGGAACATGGGGGGAAAGCGCATCTATGTGGAGACCTCCTCGCGGGATCTGTACCGCCCTACCATGGCCTTTTACAGGGCGTGCGGCTACAAAATCGAGGCTGCACTGGAAGACTTCTACGGCCCTGGGGACGCCAAGGTGATCTTTTTGAAGATCCTCTCATAAAAATGATACGGGTGCTTACCTCCCATCGCGGTTCTCCCAGCCTGCCCTTAATCTTCATGGCGAACCGGACAGTATGATCTTTTCCTCTCACGCAAATCGGCTTGATTCCGTCTCGTGCCCATCCACAATTGAATTCGGGCACGAGCGAGTTTCCGATCCGGAATGAAAGAACTCCTTGGAAGAATCCAATCAGGTTCTCGTCTCTTTCTCGACAGCGCGATCATAGGATGTGCTCCCACCCCTGACAACCTTGCGGAGTTCGAGCTTGTTGATCTTTCCGACGCTGGTCTTCGGCAGCTGCTCCAGAATCTCAACCCGGTCCGGCACTCCATATTTGGGAATCCTGCCTGATGCGGCGAATTCCGCAAGGAAATCCCGGATGTCTTCACCCGTGATTTTGTTCTTGAATTCCGCCTTGAGCACCACGAACATCACAGGCCTTTCGCCCCATTTCGGGTCCGGAACGCCAATCGCGGCCGCTTCCGAAACCGCATCGTGCAAACTCGCGATATTTTCCAGTTCAAGCGAGGAGATCCACTCCCCTCCCGTCTTGATCACGTCTTTGATGCGATCCGTAATCTGTATGTACTCCTCCGGGTCGATGTAAGCAACGTCTCCGGTGTGGAGCCATCCGTCGATCCACAGCTCTTTTGTCCTCTCATGGTCCTTGAAATAGCCCTGCGTGAGCCAGGGAGCACGCAAGACCAGCTCTCCGGTAGATGTGCCGTCGTGAGGCAGATCCCTTCCTGTCGGATCGACTACTTTTGCGTTCACCAGCGGTCCGGGCAGTCCCGTTGTGATCAGCTTGCCGAGCCGGTCTTCTTCACCCCAGCCAAACATATAGGGTTTGAGAACACCGGTCGAAATGTAGGGACAGGTCTCGGACATGCCATACCCGGCGTATATCTCGATGCCCCGATCCATGGCCGCCCTTGCCAGGCCTTCGGTGAGGCGGGCTCCGCCTATCACGAGCTTCCAATTGGACAGATCGAAGTGCTCTGCTTCCGGGTTGCTGATGACCATGTGAAGAATCGTCGGAACACAATGGGAAAAGGTGACCTTTTCCGCCTCAATCAATCTCAGAAGCCTCTCGGATTCGTACTTTCCGGGATAGACCTGCTTGACTCCCATGATCGTGGCATTGTAGGGCACTCCCCACGCATGAACGTGAAACATGGGTGTGAGCGGCATGTAGACATCCGTGGAACGGAACCTTCCGACCGATTCGTACACACCCTGCAGGGTACTCACCAGCGTGTGGAGAACCAGCTGTCTGTGGGAGAAATACACCCCTTTCGGGAGACCGGTCGTCCCGGTGGTATAAAACGTTGTAGCCTTGGTGTTTTCGTCAAGATCATCGGGAAAGTCATAGTGATCCGGGGCCTCCTGCAGCATCTTCTCGTACTCATGATCGATCTTCAAGGTCGTCTGCGGCTGAATTCCGTCATCTGTCAGAAGAACGATTCTCTTCACTGTTTCCAGTTTGTTCATGACGGATTCAAGGAGCGGGAGAAACTCCGAATGGATCAAAATCACCTTGTCTTCGGCATGGTTGGTTGTGTAGACGATCTGCTCCGGTGAAAGCCGCCAGTTCTGCGTGTGGAGAACCGCTCCCATCATCGGCACCGCAAAATAACACTCCAGGTAGCGATGACTGTCATAATCGATCACGCAGACGGTGTCGCCCTTTTTCACGCCGAGTTCCCTCAGGGCGTTCGCCAGCCTGTGGACCCGTTCCCGCATTTCGCGATACGTCAGGCGAACCCTGTCCCGGTAGACGATCTCCTGGTCAAGATCAAGCTGCACCGTACTGTCAAACAGGTGTTTGATGAGTAACTCATAACGGTAGGCTTCCCCTGGTTCATATCTGTGACCTGTCACCTTTTCTCCTTATCCGTTAGAGCACGTCACTGTTAACAAAAGTCCCAGTCGGCCCGCCACCCGACCGTGCTGGAGGAACCCGGGACCGAGCTCGGGACTCAACCGTTCGCCGGTCCTATGAGAGCCTCACGCGCGGCTGGCCTTCAAGGCCTCGACCAATTCCTTTGTGTTTTTGGGCGGCTCGGGAAAGCCGGGTTTATTCACCATCATGACGGCTTCCGATGGACAGCCCGTGGCGCAGATGGCGCATCCGAAGCACCGGTCAAGATCGACCTCCGGTACTTCCATGTCACCCATGGTGAGTGCGCCGGCAGGACACCGCTCAACACACGTTTCGCAGGCCGCACAGCGGTCTCCGTCAAATCGGGGTTCGAAACCGGAGTTGAAGAACACTCCGGGTTTGGGCTTGGCGAGGGCGGCCTTGACCGCAACGCAATGCCAGCGGTCGCAGTTGCAGATGAACCCGACATCTTCCGACGTATTTTGACTCATGTGGATAAGGCCGGCCTCCTCGGAGCGGTCCAGTACCTCTCTCGCCTCCTCCTTCGTGACCTTGCGGCCTTCCAGCCGCTCAATGGCGAATTGGGCCCCGAGGCCGAACTGCATGCACACGTCTTTGGGCATCCCGTGGATGTCCTCACCGCGCAAGGCCGCCGCGTGGCGGCAGTAGCAGGCAGTGATGGCGATAGGGTCGTACTTGTCAATAAAGGTTTGCACCTGGTCATAGGTGTGGACTTGATTTCCCGCCCGGACCGTACGATCCACGATGATGACCCTCGTTGGGGGAAAGGTCATCTTTCCTGTGTCGGTGTTCCGGTCATAGGCGCTTTTATAGGCGTGTATGAGCCCGGCAATCCGCTTGTCTCTCTCGGTGGTTCTTCCCGGCATGAACTGAAATTCCAGTATCCCGGGCATGAATCTCGCCGCTTGGTAGAACGAGGTGTCGTTCACGTTTACGGCCACGCAAAGGCCTTTGTTCGCCATGCCCTCGAGGGTCTTCCTGACCTCCGCCTCATCCCTGCCCATCTTCGTCGCCAGGTTTTTGGCTGTAAAAGGCCCCCTTGGCATGGCATTGTTGACTTCGGCCTCTTCAGGAGTGAACAGCTCTTCCACCATGGAATAGAATTCGGGGATATCCATGCCCGCGTAGCCGCCCCTTCGCTCTTTCATCACTTCCAGGAGTTCCCTGTATACCTGTTTCGGTTCCGTCATCGTCTCCTCCTTTTTCACGACCATATTTCTACACCGCCTTTCGCCCCCTCTACAAGAAAATATTCCCTACCGCTCTTTTTGCGAAACAGCTCTCGTCCTCAACCAGACCAAGTTGGCTGCTTTGGAATCTACACACCCTTTCAGGTAATAAAGCAGATCATCTTTGTCCCGGAATGCGTCCTGGTGGCTGTTTCGTCGCTCTGTGGCATGATGGCATATATTGGGTACAGTGCGGCGTGTGTTCCTTGGCGTGACGCAGAGACATATCAGGGTCGGCAATAACGTGTCAATGAGACTAGGCAATTCCCTTTCCACTTGCACATTGAATTCATCAGATATCGGCAGTACCATATCGTTTACGATAATTTCTCTGGTCCACTCATTTGTTTCTCCTCGGACCAAAAAGAGCCCATTAAATTAATTCGGATAGCGTTGGTATTGATAAGTTTTTTCAGAAACCATATCGAGCGGTTGGATAATACCAAAAGGGAACCTAATCTTTCTTTCTCTTAGCCTCTGAATATATGTTCTCGGCAAGAATACAGAGAATTTCATACATTATTGTTGCCGCGATCAGAGCGGTGTTTCCGGATGCATCGAATGGCGGCGACACTTCAACCACATCTGCACCAACAAGATTCAACCCCCTCAGCCCGCGTATTAATCCCTGTGCCTCGATCGTAGTGATACCTCCAATCTCCGGCGTCCCTGTACCAGGCGCGAAGGAGGGATCAATGCCATCAATATCAAACGAAACATAGGTAGGGCCATCCCCAACCACACGCCTCGCCTCCCTTATTACTCTTTCAACTCCAAGCTTAGTGAACTCCTCTATATATACTATGCGGATGCCATGTTTGGGGCCAAACGCCCAGCATTCATCAGAGTTCGCCGCACCTCTAATCCCAATTTGAATAGTTCGTTCAGGATCCAGTATCCCTTCCTCGACCGCTCTTCGAAAAGGAGTCCCATGGCTGTATTTAGAATTCATCTCTTCATCACAGCAGTCCGTATGCGCATCAATTTGCACCATACCAACAGGATGATCTGCCGCAATGGCCCTCAAAATGGGCAAAGTAATGGAGTGATCACCACCAGCGCTCAAGGGGACAATTCCAAGATCATGAAGTCTCTTATAGAAACGCGTGATATCGATATGGCTGGCTGCAACATCAAATATTTGATTAAAATGAACATCGCCGACATCAGCTATCCTGCACAATGTATATGGATTTACTCGCGTGACATGATGGATAGCCCGCATCATGCTTGACATGTCACGTATCTGCCTGGGACCTTGACGCGCACCCGATCTAGCTTCCACTGCTCCATCATAGGGCACTCCAACAAGGGCAATGTCCAAACCGTTCAAATCAGTTGATTGAGGGGTTCTCATAAACGTCGGGATTCCACAGTAACGTGGTTCATTCATAGGATTGTGCATGTTTTCTGCCATTATAAAGCCCTCACACTTCCAATATGAAGTCTGCCATTGATAATGCGCATTGTTTTCTATACTTGAAATTCCACCATAATAAACCTTAAATTTCAAGCTACTTATCGAAGTGTATAATCTGGAGGTAGTGGAATTTGGTATAACAGGAGTTCCTCTATGCATTTAGGGAGCGGAAACAAGGGTTCTTCTAACGTAGGGCTTGCCTGCACGTTCATTTATTGCGAGAATTAATAAGTATGGAATTGAGAGCTTAGAGGCTATAAGGAAACAACCTCCATGAAGCATCAGGTTTCGAGGTTCTTGACGGCTGAATGCTCTCCAGCAAAAGGAATGGAGAGGATGAATCAGCAAGGCTGCGAGGCTGAAAATTTGCTGGCGATATGGGCACATCCGCCCTATCGCTTTGAGGTGAATTTTTCCCTCAGCGCTGCCAGGCAGCAAGACCTGAGGCCGGAGCTGATAAAGATGCTCCATGAGACCTTTATTGACCATCCTGATTACGACGCTGAGCATGTGCCGGAGTTTCTGGTATCGGACATCTATATGAGGGTGTTTATGGCAGGAGAACTGATCGGCATCTTCGCAGCCGATCTTTTTCGCGCCGAAGGAGAGCCGGTCCTGTATCTCTCGCTCGGCTTAGCCACGGAGCATGGCCGAAGTGGCGGGACCCTGATGTCGCTCAGCATGGGATTAACTTTGGATCTGGCTTCCCAGGCTTTCGGAACGGATGATTTTTTCGTGGCCATGCGAACGTCCAATCCCAGGGTAGTGGCTAGGCTTTGGCAAAATCACTGGGTACACTTCTACCCGCGCAAGGACTGGCACGCAAACTCCTCCCGAGTCACCGCCCTCAGGCCGCATTTCTGCCTCCAGGCCTTTGGTGCGGACCGATGCGATCTGGAGAGCATCATTTTTTACGACATCTATCCAGTCCCACCTTGGGGCGGCAAGAAGCCCTTGCACCACGACGAGACAATCAACGATTTCTGTCGCCGTCATTTACGCCCCCAAGGGTTGGATGCCTTTCTTTTTCTGGGTCCCACTCAGCCCCCCTTTACGGATATGCCCCGGGGCAAGATGACGTGGCCCCAGGGACCGCGCTAAATCCAAGAGTACCTCTTTGATATTTTCCCCATATGAGATCCAAAGCATTTTTTTGGTCACCAGTTACGTACAGCTTTCCACGACATGCACATGTCCTCCGTCCGTTGTCATCCCTGATATTATTCTTATCACAGGATTGGGTGCGGTTGTGATCCAGAAAATATCTCAAGTGGACATAGGAGGGTGAATCGGCATTTCAGGGGTTCAATTCATAGAAACCGAAAAACTTAACAGCATCCTGCTTTATTACGGACCTTGCTGAGCCCATATTTGGACGAAAACTTAGGGTGCTTGAAAACGGGCACTTATTTCTCAGGAATCATACATTAACAGCGTCCCTTATGCCCATATAAAACTGTCCATACCGATCCTAAAAAACCTAATGCACCCAGCGCGGCAGGTTCTTCCAGGCGTCTCTCAACCGGCGGTCACGCTCCTTATAATCCGTCAAATGGTATTGAACCATCGACCAGAATTTCTGCGAGTGATTCATCACCTCGATATGACAAAGCTCATGAATCATGATGTATTCGACCAGATCAGGCTCTAGAAACAACAGCTTTACATTAAGGGAGACGGTCTGGTTCCTTGAACAACTCGCCCATCGGGTTCTCTGGCGTTTGATGAACACACGGGTGAAACGAAGCCCCGTCTTTTTGCTCATCCTTTCTAGTATGGGAACAAGATACTCGGCAGCGCGGCGATGAAGCCAGCGTTGCAGCGCGGCCATGCATGCCTGTTCATCTTCAACTTTTCCAAATACAAGCAGACGACCCGGAGCAACCTCTCGCACGGCCACGGCAGCAAACTGACTTGCTCTGCTCTCAATGTGCCATGTCCGACCAATGGCCCGCAAGGTGACGTGCTGCGGCAACTGCCATTCAGGCTCGGGGATGAAGAACTTCCGATTCGATTCCGCCCGTTCGAGGGCTGCCTTTATCCAGTGCCGTTTCCTGTAGAGGATGGCAGGCACCTTAGCGTTGTCGTACCCCTTTGGTACGACGACTTCCAGACCGTGCCGGAGCGTAACTCTCAGTCGCGGATTTTTTGCCTTCGGGCTGATGCGGATTTTATACTGGAACAGCGCTTCACCCATTGGATTTGCCCCGATAGTTCGCCCGCTGCAGCAGTTTGATGCACCGATCAACAAAGTCCTTGTCGCGCCCATGCAGACCCGCGCCGGGGTATTGCTTGGCCAGAAGCTTGGTGAACTCGCGAAATAGCTCCACAGCCACATGATCCTGATCGGTCCAGCCGGGGAAGACCACTTCATCGGCCTTCATCAGCATGGCCTTGGCAAGAAAAGCGTCGAGTTCGGCCTGGGTGAGGCGTCGCTGCGGTCTCGTTTTCACAGAATTATTCATTTTCACTCACAGATATTTTTAAAGCCTATGGTTTTTTTCTAAACTCCCGCACATTTAGCGCCTTCCATTCGAGCAGGGGATGCCTTCTGATGCGATCCTGCAGATCCTCATCGGCGGTCAATAATTCGGGGTTGATTTCTCCCCTGGCCAGCAGGTGATCCAGAAATTCCATCTCCGTCTCCGTGAAAGGGAGCAAGGCCGCCAGGCCATGATGACAATCCTTGATGAGACCTCCTGAAAAAGAAGCAGCGTTTCCTGCGCCCATACCTTTTGATCGCAACATCGGAAGAAGCTTTTGCTCTAAGTCCTTGATTTCCAGTCTCACTTCCTCTATGGCAACGGTCCGCCAATCCCGTCGATTCATGGCGCCATAGAGGACAAACGCCAGACGCAGCCGTTCCGGCTCAAGAGCGCCGGTGCGAAAAAGATGACTGCAATCGAAAAGGTCCCTTGGCTGTTTTCGCGAAAGAAGTGCCGCGAGTTTCCCCGCCGCAAGTTCATGGATATCCAGCACCTGAATATCCGCTGCCTGCCAGACGCCGACCGGCCGTGAGGCCATTACCTTCAGCGGCCACAAGGGGACACGGAACATAAAGTTGACATCCACTTCAAGGATGCCTCCCTGCCCGCTCGCACCCTGATATCGAAGCTGCCATTTCCCTCCGGCATGCTCGGCTGGCATGCGTCTGAGGGTAAAACCTTCACGGGAGAATACCGCTTGCAGCGCCGCCTCGACCTTGGGGCGTTCCGAAAGCATGACCCCTCGATCAGATGCGCCCACATAATTCATATCGATGTCGATTGAAAGGCGGGGGACATCAAGGATAAAAAGGTTCAGGGCCGTACCACCTTTTAGAGCCAGCCTCCCTTTCAGGAAAGGATGACTGCGCAAGGCTTCAAGCAGATGGATCAGATAACCGACTTTTTCCAGAATATCCGTTCGGAAACCGGTAGCCTCCGCCTGAGCGATCAGCGTTTCAGAGGAAATTCTCACCACGATTCCTCCCATGACCGCCGGATGATTTCTTCAGGAACAACGAGGTTCCAGGCGGAGACGAAGCGGCCGGATTTCCGCCGGCTTCGCTCCATGTAATGGGGCCGGCGCGGTCGAAGATCAAGGAATGTCTTTAAATGCGCGTCTTCAACCATCAGGGATTCCCGATGCTGTTCCAGGAAAAAACCCACCTTCGCGGCGGTAGTGGCGTTTTCCAAAAGCAATGCATATTCCGCGACCCTATCGAGATCAAAATACTCAACGGTCTCCAGAGACCGCCATATTTCTTCCCAGCTTCCTGACAAGTCGGGACGGTTCAGAACATCTACAAAGGTCCGCTCAAGTCCGGTGATGCATATTGCCATTCCCGAACGATCTGCTTTCACCACGTCATAAGATTCCGCCTTTTTTCGCACGAGGGCCAGCGGAAATCTCACCCCTTTGAAAGAATGAGAGCGAAAGGTGATGAGGGACATAGGCTTCCTAACGAGACAAGTGAAGTGTTCGTACACCGAATAGGCCTTTCCATGAGCCTCCAAAGCCGTGTGATAGGCCAGAACAGCGTCTTTCGATATTCGGGCGGCTATAAGAAACGGGTCTATGGGGAAGTTTTCCGGCGATGCCCCCGGGGGAACAGATGCATAGAGCCCACGGCGGACTCGGACAATATTACCCGCCTTCACATGGTAGGCAAGGAGAGATTCCTGGGTTCTTACGTTATGCGTTCCATCGGAAGACAGAAAGCCGGCAAAGTCTCCGACGGTAAATACAGGATGGGTTCGGAAAAAAGTCCTCAGCTTCATTATCGATCACTTTTGACAATTATTCGCATAACACGCAATTCTTTTACGTGCAACAAATTATATTGTCAAGTATATTCTTGATGCCAGCCAAATCTAAACTTGATTCCGGTTGCCGTAACCCGCAATTTTCTTACTTATTATGGATAGAATCGTCAAGTAATTGTCTGGCTAACCTTAAAAGCGAGGCATTCAACACGGCCTCTCGCTCAATAGGGGAGTTCTTAGAAATATCCATTGGAATATCGATTTGTGTATGTTCTTGTGCGAGCCGGAGGCCGCCAAATCCATTTGCCGAAGTCACGTCAGGTTTTCAAAGGGAGGCTGAGTCATTTGAATCGATGCAGACACGGTCAATTTCCTGTCCCCTGGCCCCATGGACCTTTGGATATCTCCTATAGGGACAGGATATCGGCCCGCCGAAAAACCTTTTGTAAGTCTGACAGATCTGTGGTTATCCTGGATTGAGGGTTTTTCCTTGCAGGTGGAACAGAGCCGGCAGTGCAACAGATGCACCGAAAAGGTGGTGATGGTGAGCAGGCTTTTGATACGGGTTAACGCCCGGGGAGGAAAGACGCGATGAACTCCTTTACGCGATCCTTTCCCCTGTAGACACCGTAATGACCCTCGCACAGGATGTCGGCTTCGAGTGAAATGAGGTGTTCCAGGGAGCGGAGGTACCTGTCCCTGTTTGAGAGGAGCATGGGATGGAGAGGTCCATGGACGTCCTGGGCAAAAAGCACCCGCAAGCCTTCCGACTCTGTCTGATAGACCATCGATCCCGGGGAATGCCCGGGCGTGTGTATGGCCTTGATCACCCTTTTTCCCAACAGTATTTCCTCTTGCGGGCCGGTCAGTTTCCGGTCAACGGTAAATGGGGTGATGGATGAGCCGTACCAGGTTGCGCCCGTGACCTCATTGTCGCCCTGTTCAAGAAACGGGGCATCCAGCTCATGAGCGACCACCGTGCACCCGAGCCTCTGCTTCAGGCTGTTTACCCCGCCCGTATGATCAAAATGGCAGTGTGTGATCAGGAGGTACTCGATCTTTTCAAGCGCAACACCGCATGCCTGGATATTCCGGAGCAGTTTGTCCTCCGAATCTCCGCACCCGGCATCCACAAGAGCGGCATGGCCGTCAAAATGGATGAGGTAAATGGCGGCATCCTCACCGGAGGTGAGCCCCGTGCCGCCCACCTGGTATATCTCGTCGGTTATCTTCATGCAATCGAACCTGTTGATCTACCGTGCCGTCACTGCTACTTTTACACCGAATGCAATAAAGAGACAGCCGCAGGCCTTTCGGGCAATGGATTGCATCAGCCTGTTGCCTTTTACCTGCGTGCCCACCCTTACCGTCACATTGGTCAGAATGCTGAGGTATGTTGCGCTCAGCACCATAAAAACCAGGGTCAGCCAGGCATACTGAGAAAACAAAGCGCCCGCAGGGTTCCGGATGAACAAGGGAAAAAAGGCGGTAAAGAACAGGACGGCCTTGGGATTGAGCAGTGTAATGGTGAATGCCTTGCGAAAGGGCAGCGAAGAGCGCACCGGCTTTTCAGGCCCTTGGAGGGGCGGCCTGATCAGGGCCAGGATGCCCAGATAGATGAGATAGCACGCGCCGAGAAGCCGGATAACATGGAACAGAGCCGGATGGGCCGCGAAGATCGCCGATACCCCGAAACATGAGAGCAGGATGAGGCAGGTATCACCCAGCATGATTCCAAGCATCGCACGAGTCCCGCCCCCAACGCCGGAGAGAACGGCGCTCCTTGCCACAAAGAGTGATCCCGGCCCTGGCGCGAGCACCACGGCGACGGCTGCCACTATGAATCCGTACCAGTCGATTCCGGTCATGTTTCTCCTTTCACCGCATTGCCTGAGACTCGCCATGTCCAAAACCCGGGATGGATTCAGCGGGATTTTCGGGTAGTCAAGGCATGACGCCCGTGGACTTGCTCGAATCAAGGGCGCTCGAACCCTTGGCTCTCAGCTTGGGTTTTATGACTTCTTTGAAGAAACGCAGGGCTTCATCGGCATCCGCATCCATAAGAATCGCCTCAATCCTCATTTTTTCCGTATCGGAAAATTCAATGACCACCTTGCCCATCTCATCTTTCTCCCTCTCAGGTCGAGGCCCGCATTCCGCCGGCTGCATTGCCGCTTCTTATGAGGCTTCCCCTTTTGCCTCTCTTTCGAGACGGTACCGTTTTTCGCTCTTCTTGCACAATTCCCATATGATGCACTGGGGGCGGTACTTGCAGTAGGTACAGGGATCCGTACAGGCTTCGCAATTCTCAAGGCACTCCTGACAGTAGCCTATTTCCATTTTCTGGCATTGAATGTATGCCTCACGGTCCGGGTGATACCTGCATTGCATGGTCCTTTCTCCTAGCCCTTGCCTATTTCATGTCTTCAATATAGTGCTCCGCCTCGACTGCTGCGAGCGCGCCGTCCCCCACGGCGGTCACCACCTGCCGCAGAGGGGTATCACGCACATCACCGGCCGCAAAAACACCCGGTATTGAAGTCTCACAATGCTGATCCGTAACGATAAAACCCCACTCGTTCGTCTTAACCGCTTCGGGCAGGAATTGGGTATTCGGCGTGGTGCCGACCCATATGAAACAACCGTCAACCTTGAGGTCGCGGGTCTCTTCCGTTTTCACATTTTTTACCGACACGGAACCGACGGTCATCGGGGCCCCGTTGATGCTTGTCACCACCGAGTCCCATACCATTTCAATCTTTTCATTGGCGAGCGCGCGTTCCTGCAAAATCTTGGTTGCCCTGAGTTCGTCGCGACGGTGGATCAAATAGACCTTTTTCGCAAACTTCGTCAGGTAGATGCTCTCCTTGACCGCGGTATCACCCCCGCCCACGGCGGCTACAACCTGGTCACGGTAAAACGGCGCGTCACACGTCCCGCAGAAAGACACGCCCTTTCCGTAAAAGAGATCTTCTCCCGGAACGCCCAATTTTCTCGGTGAAGCACCCGTTGCGATGATAATGGCCTTTGCAGTCATGGATCCATCGTCAAGACTGATTTTCTTAATGGGCCCGGACAAATCCATGGCCTGGACTTCCTTTGACTCAATTGGAATACCAAAGCGTTTGGTCTGCTCGGTCATTTTCATGACCAGGTCAGGCCCGCTCAACCCCTCGGGGAAACCGGGATAATTTTCTATCCAATCCGTAGTGGCGACCTGCCCCCCCGGCATCAGCATTTCCAATAGTACCACGTTCAACCTGGCTCGAGCGGCAAAAAGACCGGCCGTGAGGCCTGCCGGGCCGCCCCCTATAATTACAAGATCGTAATCCGTTTTTTCCATGAAATGAGTCCTCGGAATGCAGTTGTTTCCTCATGCGAGACAACGCGTGCGCAAGAATTAGATGATTTTCCGTACGTTTCACCTAATATAATATAATTATTTGATTGTCCAGGTGATACGGACCCTCAGGAGAAATACTTATAAGAATATCAGTTGAAAAGGAAGGACGTCTTGCGAGGCGCAAACCTCCACGGCCCTGCCTGCGGCGGCAATTGTCTAAAGTGCATTTTTCGGAGATCCGGAAACCGATCCGTTCTACTCGCTATCTGTTCCTAATTCCCCTTCGGGGATCTCTTCACCCGGTCGCCATGTAAAAAAGGAATTGCGGGGAATGAACTCACCCTTCCGTACCTCCCCTTCAACCCACACAATACGGGCATTACAATCCCAGACCCTTCGTTTCAGACTATGTTGTCTGTCTTCGAGGGCCTTTTCAGCCTCCGCTCTCGTCTCATGAACGGAAAGCACCTTTTTTGCTATTTCACTGGGCTCATGCTCGTCATAGATGAGTGCATACATCATGCACACCCCCTTTCGGTCCCGTTCGCCTTAGGAAAGACACAAGAGACCATGTTCTCAGAAATAGCACGGGTTTGTCCCGACTCTACTCAAAAAACCTCTTTTCATACTTAATTGAGACCGCGTCGAACTTTTCATAAAGCTCTCTCAGCTGTGCATTGGCTACTTCCACCTGTCAGAAACGTCTGTGAATTTTGGAAAGAGGTGACCCGCAGGGACTCCGAAAGACAGAAATCAGCCTTCCTAGTAGACAAGTGCCTGGCTCGCTTCGAGCAGTTCCTGGGTCAGCGCCGCAGCAGCCATGATCTCGGCTCCCTCGATCAGATCGTCTTCCTGGATCTGTCTTTCTTTGATACAAGGCGAACACACCCAGAGTTTGCCGCCCAGTTCCATGAAATTTTCAACCAGTTCCTTGAGGGGAGGCAGCCCCGCCGCAAACACGTGCTGGATGTACCCTTTCTTGGCCAGGTAGACCCCAGCGGACTGAAGGGCCACAGTGGCAGGAATGTCCATCGCCAGAGCAGCGTTGCCAAGGACAAAGGGAAGGGATGCACGTTCAGGATCTTCTCCGGCGTGTGTGGCGATATAGATGACTTTTTCTTGCTTTTCGATCATGGTGTTCTCCTTTCATCAGGAACGTAAGTAGAAATTTTTCGTGGCAGCATAAGCTCATCTCAGCAGCCCTTGCCTTCACCTTCATCAGATAAAGCATGAGTGGCCGGTACAGTTGATGTGACCATTTGGCGAACGGCACTTCGAGCACCAGCACGGAGACTGCAATCATTAAGAGAGCGACGTATACATAATATGAGTATACCTGAAAAAGCGGCGAGCCACAAGAGAATGAGGAACACCCAGTCGGTGGAATGAGAAAACTCCCACATGCTTCTGGACTTCTTCAACCTGCCTGTGATTGCATAGGTTACCGCATAAAGAAAGGATCACGAAGGTAGCGTCTCAGCCCCATCATTACCTCGCCCCGGATTCGCTTGAAGGTATTCTATGGGCGTGCGCTGGCTGGAAGGACCCTGAGCGTCACGCGGAAGTCCTACGGCAGGACGCAGGGGTATTACAAGACAAGCAAGCATTTCTACGACAAAGGAAAGGGCAAACACCGTCATTTTGATTAGAACACGATCACTTCGTAACCCTTTTCGGGCTCTCTTTTGGGATATTTCAGTACCGAGTGCCCTCCCCATGGCCCTCCCCAGCTCCTGCCTGCCATGCCCTCAGCAGGGAACAGGACCGGCAGGCAAAAGATGGGGGGAGAATCTTAAAAAGCCATCTCGGGTTTCCAGACTTGCCATACCTTGCCGGCCATCTTAAGGGTCTCCGTCTCCGGCGGCAGGGTGGGTTTGCCGGGATTCCAGCCTGACGGCATAAGCTCGCCAGTCTTCTGATGGTGTTGGAAAGCTTTCAATTGACGCAAGACTTCCGTAACGTTGCGTCCAACCGGCGGTGTCATTGCTTCCATGGCCTGGATTACTCCCTCCGGATCGATGAGGAAACGGCCCCGAACATCTACTCCTGCTCCCTCGTCATACACTCCGTACATTTCTCCGATCTTGCCTCCGGGATCCGACAGCATCGGATACGGTACACCGCCGCTCACCATCTTAGAGAGCTCCTCCTCTTGCCAGACCTTGTGAGAGAAAAGACTGTCTACGCTGACTGACAGTACTTCCACTCCCAACTCTTGAAATTCCTGATTCTTGACGGCAACTGCCGACAATTCTGTCGGTCAGACACAGGTGAAATCTGCAGGGTAGAAACAGAGCATCACCCACTTGCCTTCGTAGTCCGAAAGCGTTATTTCCTTGGCCATGCCCTCATGGTACGCCTTGGTAGTAAAATCAGGTGCCAGTTTGCCAACTAGAGCTGTCATTTTGCGTCCCTCCTTTTGAATGTTTTCGGTCATCAAAGCCTTCGTCTCTTTGGGAAAAATCGCGCATTCTCCCGGCTCCACGGCTGAATCTTTTGCTTCAGCCATTGTGCAACCTCCTTTCTATTTTAGTCTCTCCAAAGCCACGCAGATGGCTTCAGCAGATCCGCAATTCCGGTGCCAAACATCGCCAATCTGGACCATCCACCTCGTGGGCAAGATCTGTTTTGATGCGCCTCTTGGAAACATACAGAGAACCCTGGTCAAATTCCCGTGGCCTGACGCGAACCTGCTGGCTTGGATGATCGTCACAGGCAGCGCTCTCTCCTACAGCGCCCTATCTCTCATCATGGTGAGTTTTCTTACGCCCTTGATTTGCCGGAAGTTCGCGCCCTGGCTCACACACCGGAGGGCAAGGTCCGGATCAATGACCCTTGTTCCCGAGACGGCATCCACGCCGTAATCGAACAGGAGGGAAGAAAGAGGAACGGTATCGCCCAACATCACCACATAAGCCCTGGGATCACACAGCTCGAGCAAATGATCGAGGGTGTGGGTGGTCAGAGAGGTCCCCGTAATGGCCACCACATCCGCCTGTGGGATAAGGTCAGCTGCGTCTTTCTCGAGAAAATCGCCCTCCTTAGGATTTCTCTCTATGACCCATAAGACACTCGCCTTTTCTCTGACCCTGGGCACAAAGGGGAAATGTCCCACAACAGCAACCCTCTTGCCCTCTCCTTTTTGCAGGATTAGTTCCGCAGCGTTCATCTCAATACATAGATCGAGATCCACATCGATAAGGGAGTTTATGGCGGCCATTCCAATCGCGGCCTCGAGAATGCTCTCAGAGTAGACCAACCGGGCAAGCTCATCCGAGGTCAGATTCATAAGGCTTCCGGGTTCTCCCACCAGCGGGGCTTTCTGACGGAGGGCGTCTTTGGGCAACGTCGCGGCCAAGCCGCAGTAGCGGCTTAGCACGCCGGTATGGAAGACCCCCTGGCGAACATCCCTGACGGCAACGCCGAAATCGAGAGTAGAAAACAAATCGTCTAATATTTTCATTTTTCCCCGGCAATCTGGATTTATCGTGGAATTGGGTCGGTGGCGCCGAAAGATTTTCTGACGGCGCTTTTCTTTAGCATGTCGCAATTATTGTGCCGCGCATTACGCGAATGACCTTTTGATCGTGGCTGACGAATATGGAAGTTCATAACTATAAGAAATATAGACTAAAAATAGAAATAAATGGTTGTATTTGCGGCAGATGTCTCCGGGCATAACGGGTGTGTGCACTGAGAGTCCAGCTGCGAAGTCGCGGTACTGCGACTTTACCTGGCTGCGAAAATTGCATAAATGCAATCAGTTGCCGCAAGCTGCAAGCCCTCCCTTTAAATTAAGTAACTGTTAACCCTATATTTAATCTCTTCACTGTATGCAGCTGCAACGATGGCACACACCTTGCTTTTTACTCGGGTCGGACGCTGATGAGCAGTGAATGACCAGAGTAAGATGGGGGCAGGAGGCAAACTCTGCTCCCATTTCGGCTATTGTGAGCAGTTCGCCATCAGTGAGACAGAAGGCGATAAGATTAAAGGAAAGGCGCTGCAGACCCCTCAGCCCCACGAGCCTGGGGCATTGCCCAGATGGCTTCATGGGCTAAAGGCCAAGATGATTATACCCGGAGGGATGGGAAGCAGAGCCCAGAACCTTTTTACTGAAAGTAGAATTAAGGTGATCACCGGCGTACCCATGGATCCGCCAGAATCCTTGGCCAACCAGTACATTGCTGACATGCTTACAACGCGCGAAAATGCCTGCAATCACTGATGGTGACCTGAAGGGAACGCCACTTTCTTAAGCGTTCGCAGCAATAATCACGAGAGTGGAGTGCGAGAAAATACGGACTCAAATTGAAAGGATCCAATCAAAACTTGGAGAACCTGAGAACAAACAGGTGGAAAGCGAGAGATCCGGGATGGCTGACACACTGGACGAATTTGTGAAAAACTTGCAAAACCAGATTCTTGACGAGACGAGGGCTGCTTATGGTGACACTGCATTTCAAAGGTGGCTCAAGCCATTATATGCAGGCATCATGGACAGCGCCGACGGGTACGGGCGTGTCCCCGGCTCTTGTGGGGATACGATGGAGATCTTTTTGAAATTTGAAGAGGGCAGAGTCAAGAAGGCCTTGTTTCAGACTGATGGGTGCGGGTCGAGTACGGTATGTGGATCGTTTGCCGCAGAGTTGGCTCACGGCAAGGCCCCTGATGAACTGGTGGAAATTACCGGCGAGAGGATTCTCAATGTCTTGGGCGGCCTCCCAAAAGAGGAACAGCACTGCGCATTTCTGGCTGCAGAGTCCCTTCAAGAGGCCCTAAACGACTATATGATCAAACAGGCGAAAAAGGAGCGCGACGAATCCGGAAAACCTTGTGCGAAAAAGAGGTGAAATCGATCCCGGCACTCCGCCTGTCCTGACATGTAAATAAAAGGCGGGTAGGTTTCCAAAGTGGACACGAAAGAATTCGAGGCCATGAAAGGCAACTCAACGATTGTCTGTCGATGCCCTTCGTAAGGAACGAATTGCAGCGGTCATAGCGTTCTCTCGATCAAGACAGTGTTCCGCGAAGGACTGCCGTTCCGCGAACTGATAAAAGCAATAGAGGAAGAAAATGTCGATCTCGTAGTGATGGGGGTGAAAGGCAGGGGCAATGTGCCCGGGGTCCTTGTCGGTTCGACTGCGGAAAAGGTGTTCCGACGGTGTCCTGTCCCCATGCTGAACGTGCGCAGTCCTGACCACAGGAGGATCGTGGCGGAGAGAAGGGATGCTTGATGAAGTATTATGGTTCGTGTTAGCCGCCGGGACGCTTTTCGCCGTCCTGGGTTTATGGATCGTCGTCTCTTACTTTTTGAACCCGCGAACCGATAACCCTCATGGGAAGGCACGCGTTACCGGGCAATGCGGCGATACCATGGAAATCGGCCTGCAGTTCAGAGAGAGTCGAGTTTTAAAGGCCTCCTACTGGACGGATGGGTGCCTTTACAGCCTAAACTGCGTGTGCGCTGCTGCGAGACTCGCCGAGGGAAAAAGTCCGGACGAAATTTTGAGCATCGATCCAGATGTCATTCAAGAGAGCATAGGGGGGCTCCCAAAGGACCACATGCATTGCGCCCGGCTGGCTGCGGAGACGCTGCTTACCGCGCTGGACGACTATATGTTGAAAGCATGCAGGAATGAAATGAAACCGAATGCGCCTCATTCCTGATATTTGCAACTCCAACACGTAAGAATGGATCCTCCGGGCCTTGTTTAAAGGCCGTTGTCTCGCCGGCCTCGGGCCCGGAGGAGTTTCAGGTTCAATCACGTTGTCTTAAGGGGTTCAGATCCGATCCCCGAGCAATAACGCGTGGAAAGGTGGATGTCGCCATGAGATCAACTGAAGCCCAGGTGATTCTGGATGCGTCGCCCGAGCTCGCCATTCACAAAAGCACCCTTTTCCGAAAGATCAAGGTGTTAGGAATTGATCTCCGGGATAAGAAAGGAAAGATACACCGAAGACAAATAAGGTCGCAATAATGCGATTCCAATCATCTAGTTGCTTGCAGAAAAGCAATTTTTCTCCGGAATCTTCACTCCTGTCCTCTGTGCTTTTCTTAAGTTAACTCATCGACAATTCAATAGTTTCTGTCGTTAAGGGATTAGTGTCCACCTCTGGCACATATCTTGCCGTCTCACAAAACGTGAAGGGAGATAGGCAATGAAAGTGGTTCTGACCGTGTGGGAAAACCGGATTTCCCCTGTTGCAGATTCGGCCGGACAGTTGCTTGTCGTTGATGTTGAAAATCGAACCGTTCAGGGCAGGCGCACCGAGTCTCTCGAAACGGAATCCTTGTTCTCCCGCGCCAGAAGGCTTTCTGATCTTGAGACAGCGATTTTCATTTGCGGTGCCATATCTGATTTTTTCGCCGGCCTTCTGGAAGGGTACGGAATCCAGTTGATGCCGTTTATCTGCGGGAAAGCGGAGGAAGTGCTGGATGCATACCTCTCCGGATCCCTGCCGTGTCCGAGATTTACTATGACAGGATGCCCGCCCTCTTGAATCGAAAGGAAGGACGATTATTCCATGCTGAAGAGGCGACCCTGCACAGCAGAGGATATTGCCGGGGCTTTTCGGATGCATCTCGGCGAGGTGTCCAAGTACCTCGGCAATTTCCTCCGGCAAGGACGAATCCATACTGATCGCACGAGTAGATCTCTTTACTATATGGCCACGAAAAGAGGGAAGACATAAGTATACCCACGGGTGAATACCATTCTGAAGAATATCGGTCCAGCTCGTAACATTTCCACAGGATTTGGTCGAGATGGGTCAAAAGGCGATCCGAAAAATAGAGGCGCTTCTCAGCGGCTTAGTGACCTCAAGCCGGTTCGAACAAAACAGAGGTTTTATCGCCAGGGAGAAAAAGCAAGACCAAATGACTCGTAGGGAAGGTTCAATTTTTGCGGCGAAAGGTAGCTATGAAGAAATCGATATTTTTGACGTTAATCTAAGACCAAAGGAGGTAAATATAATGCCTAGAGGTGACGGAACAGGCCCGAGAGGTCAGGGACCGGGAACAGGCAGAGGCATGGGCAGAAGCGGTGGCGGCGCTGGCCGCGGGGGTAGCGGACAAGGGCGGGGAGGCGGTTCTGCGGCCGGCCAGGGCGGATATTGCGTTTGCCCCAATTGTGGTGAAAGAGCAACCCATAAAACGGGAAGCCCCTGTTACGAACAGAAATGCCCCAAGTGTGGAACGGCCATGACAAGGGAATAGGTGAGATTTCGCGGGTGCGCTCTTCTAAGAGCGAAAAAGATGGGGAAAGTGAGGAAAATGAGCAGTGCCCCGAATATCTCCTTTTGAGAAATATGCGCAGCGATACGAAGAATGGTTCGAGAAAAATCGTTGGGCCTATGAAGCCGAATTGCGAACCATTAAAGCCATGATGCCAACGGTTGGAAGCGGCGTAGAAATCGGAGTAGGCACGGGCCGATTTGCGGGGCCACTGGGGATCAAGAATGGAGTAGAACCTTCAAAACGCATGAGGGATTTTGCTCGGAAGCGGAGAATTCGAGCCCTTGAAGGAGTGGCTGAGAAACTTCCCTTTGGTGATTCACAGTTTGATTTCGTTTTGATGGTCACCACAGTCTGCTTTGTTGATGACATCAGCAAGGCCTTGAGGGAAGCCCATCGGGTGCTGGGCGACGAGGGCATTCTCATTATCGGCTTTGTGGATCGCAACAGTAAAATGGGGGAAATTTATCTGGAACGGCAGGAGGAAAACGTGTTCTACAAGGAGGCCACTTTTTTCTCTGTTGACGAACTTGTTGAATGCATGAATCACGCTGGGTTTACAGGTTTGACCTTCAATCAGACGATATTCGGGACCTTGTCCGAAACTGGCGAAGATGAACCTGTCAAGCCTGGTTACGGTGAAGGATCTTTTGTGGTGGTACGTGGAAATAAAGAACAAAAGGATCATAGCACTGTTCCGCTCACAATTCCCTCCCAGGAAAAATTTGAGAACCCCGGGTTGTTGCAGAGGTTTTTACACTGGTTAGCAAAGGGAGCGGAGGAATCGAATATGGGAAAGAGATCCTGTCCGACTTGAGGCGTCCGGGAGTAGGGATTTGCCGGGTCGGCATGAATACCAATCCGCTATTTTAGGGAGATTCACTATGCAATGTGAAAGATGTAAGGCCGTTATTGCCGAAGGAGAAGAGAAAGAACTTCACGGCCAGATTCTTTGTGAAGATTGCTACATGGATCTCCTTTCTCCCGCAAAGGCTTGCGACCCATGGGCGGTGTACAGCGCGAAGACGTTTTTAAAGGAACAGGGGACTGAAGCGCAGCTCAACCAGCTTCAGAAAAAGATCCTTGAATTGCTTTACAAGGAGGGTGCCATTGAAGCAGGAAAGCTCCCCGAGCGCCTCCAAGCAAAAGAGGCGGACATTGAACGGGAACTGGCGTCGCTGCGTCATATGGAAAAGGTGCGGGGTGAACTGAGAAACGGCAAGCGGATGGTCCGGCTCTGGGATTAATGCTTTTTGGCCAAGGGCATTTTTTGGTTGGACCTACGTCTTGCTTCTCACGCTCCTGACCGTGGGAGGGTCGCTTTCCGTGGGGTTCGCAGTGGGCGCCTTATTGGATTCTCCAACCGGGCCGCGAAGAAACCGCAAGGCTTGATAGGTGGAGAATCCAACCATCCAAGATGCGCATGACAGCGGGATCGCTATCGAGTGCGTTTACGTTACGGCGGACCTGAGCTTTGCCAGGGCCTGGTGTGCCGCATTGATCAGAGGGTGCACAGTAGGCGCCGACGAAAGCAGAGGGTGGGTTGCGATCTGCATCATGTCCAGATCCCGTACATTCAATCTCATCTGAATTCCGATAGCCACAGCATTGATCAGTTCACCCACGGAAGGTCCTCCGGAAATCTGGCCTCCCAGCAAGGCGCCCCCTCGGTCCGCAAAGACCAGTTTTACCCTGAGCGGTGCAGCGTCAGGCAAGGTACCGGGATGACGGTCGGGGGCGACTGCCTCCCCTGTGACGATCCGGAAACCTTCCTCCTCACAGGTCCGACATGTCATGCCGGCGCTGGCGAAGCAGACCTTGCCGATTTTCGTAGAGAAGGCGGCCACCGTTCCCTGGATCTGGCGAAGGACCCGGATCCCATAGATATTGGTTCCTGCGATCCTTGCCTCCGCCGTTGCGGTGGAGGCAAGCCACACCGGGACCTCTTCTCTGGTGAAGAAGTCACGCTTGAGGGCGCAGTCCCCCACGGCGAAAACGTTTTTCACGTTGGTCCTCATATAGGAATCCACCCATATGGAGCCTCCTCGGGTCAACATCAGCCCTGCATTTTCAGCCAATTCAGTGTTTGGTCTTCCACCGATGCCCACGATGACGACACCGGCAGGCAGAGAAGCGCCGTCGTCAAGGACTACCGACTTTACACCGTTTTCTCCGTCGATCGAGATTGCCCGCCTGCCGGTATGGACCCGGACGCCCGCATTGGTCAGTTCCTCCGTAACAGCATCGCAGAATTCATCGTCAAAGGCCAGATTGACAAGTTTCGGCATCATCTCCACAATATGGACTTCGGCTTCAGAATTTCGCGCCAACTCATCGGCGAATTCCGCGCCGATAAAACCACCCCCCAGGATCACCGCCTTTTTTGCGCCTTTTGCCTTTTCTCTGAGGGCGGTCATGGCGGAAAGGCTCTTTTCGATCGCACACACACCGGGTTGCTCTATGCCGGTTATGGGGGGCAAGACCGGCCTGCTGCCGGTGGCCAGCACAAGACGATCATAGACTGCCTCTCTGCCCGAGCCGAGCGTGAGCCTGTTCGCTGCTGTGTCGAGTGATATAGCCTTGTCCACGACGATTTCAACGCCGGCGTTTTCAAGGGGTTTATTGCCCATGATGTTCTGTGCAGGATCTGCCATGGTATGGATCATGTACGGAATGGCGCAGGGGATGACCCCATCCCCGATCTCCTTGATGATGCAAACCGATTTCTCCGGATAGACGCTTTTTGCGGTCATGGCCGTGATAATACCTGCTGGTCCACCGCCTATGATAACCACATCGT
>CAZONI010000019.1:0-53756 GCA_964581175.1 uncultured Desulfobacteraceae bacterium | reverse complement strand
AGCATCTTTCTTCTATCCCGCAATCCCAGGAAAGATCAATCAAGGCGGAAAACCCATTTCTAAATTGGAAACTAAAGAGCTTTAATTTATCTCTTGACAAGCTGACAAACTACTAAACTACTATAATATCAAATCGAGAAATTTCAGATCACGGCGTCAATCCTACGTCCCGACTAGAATTGTTCATAAAAAAATCAGCTTAGTGATCAGCTAATCTGCTTTTTTTATAGCCGAAACAAGGAGCAATACCATGTCCCGACTTAAAGACCTTATTCAGAACACCCCGGTCCATGAACGGCGTCTCGAGTTTCGTACTTGCCCTTTAGAAGACGACCGTTTGATCGTAGAAGGCTGGCTCAGAGATGAGCGACTCGTTCCAGGATACCATTGGAATGGTGAGCAACGGCCGACCGGCGTAGTACACTGGATGTGCGTCCGGCTGCTCGTTGGCGGCTGGCCCGTTACCATCGTGGATGCTGAGGCGGAAATGCGCGATATTCCACACGAGCTCTGTCCAACCACCCTGGAATCAGTAAAGAGGATAGTGGGCCTATCAATTGTTTCCGGTTACAGCGAGGAGGTGCACAGGCGCCTGGGCGGGGTTCAGGGATGTGCACATCTGACACATCTCATTGTGACCATGGGTCCTGCGGCCCTGCACGGATATTGGACACAGCAGTCGCGCCAGCGTCGCCCTATTCCCAGGTCCCTGGATGAGTTTCAAGGGCTAACCACCCTGATCAACAGTTGCAAGCTTTGGAAAGAAGACGGCCCACTGATGCAAATGATACGGGGAACCCTGGAAAGGCACGAGGAAGAGGGCCGGTAGGGAATTTTTCTGCCCTGGGACTAGCCGTGACGCAATGCTTTCTCAGGGACCGCGCCCTTCACGGGACCGACGGTCTTGCAGACCTGGACCCGGTTTCTGGTTTGCAACATATTCAATATTTTTTCCCCCGGCAGAAGACTCAGCGCTTGAGTGGGACAGACTTCAGCGCAAAAAGGCCGTTCCGAAGATTCAGTTCTCGACGAACACAGATCGCATTCATCCGTGGCCTGAGGCAAAAAATCCATGGCCAGCCGACCTTCCCATTCGTACGGGCCGATGGTGAAAACCCGTATCCCGTCAATTCCCTCCGCCAGGCGTTTTTCCTGCCTGCAGGCGAACTCACAAGCATAGCATCCGATGCAAAGATTCAGATCAACGACGAGTCCCATAAGTCCGGTCTTTGAATTCATGTCGACACCCTGCTGATTCTACAAAGAAATGAACGGTTCCCCGTGGGACCGGCGATAGGGTCGCGTTCATCATGAGAAGTAATATTATTGGCCAGATCAAAGCAGCCGGCGTAAGGCTCACCATATCCATGGGTGGCGATTACCACTCGGGGATGCACGGCCAGGGTCAGGCGGGCCCGCAGTCTGGTGCGTCCTTTGGGAGTCTCCATCCACATCCAGTCCCCGTCTTCTATCCCGGCTTCGACCGCCGTTTCGGGATTGATTTCGGCAAACGGTTCAGGTTCTTTGGCCCGGATCCAGGGCAATGAACGAAATTGCGTGTGCGTGTGAAGGCCCAGTTTCAAACAGGTGGAGCCAATCAAGGGATAACCTTCCGCCAGGTTGGGCATGGACCTGGGGCTCAATGCGGGCTCCTTGAACCGGGGCAAGGGATCGTAACCATATTCTTCAAACCGGCTCGCATAAAACTCGATCTTTCCGGAGGGTGTGCTTGGGAAGCCGTTTTTTTCATACTTTCGATACAACTCTTCCGGTGAATACTTGCGAAGAAAGCCGCCGGGGTTCTTTTTCAGCCACGCCACGTTGATGTTGTTGGGTTCGAGCTCCCAGTCGAAGGCTTCGATGACGTTCTTCCAGGGGAAATGTTCGCTCAGCCCGACTTTACGAGCCAACGCAAAGATAAAATCGAGGTCGGACCGGCTCTCACCTATCGGGGATATGCACTGGTTCTGCATGGCAATCAAGTTGCTGTCGGCCGATGGGCGATACCGATAATTCAGCACCAGATCCCTTTCCAAAAAGCTGGCTGCCGGCAGCACGATGTCGGCGATCCGGGAGGTCGCGGTGGGGTAAAGATCGTGCACAACCAGAAACTCAAGCTTATTTAAGGCGCTGACAACCCGTTTGCTTTCTGAAAGCACCGCCACAGGGTCACCCCCCTGGACGATGAGCGATTTGACCCGGAAAGGATTGCCCGTTTCCAGGGAATTGATCATCTCTATGCCTGTCAGGCCGAATCCACCGCGGGCATACAGCGGATATTCACAGACGGACCGATCATAGAAATCGGCGGGTTGATCGCCGCGTCTCTGAACGTCCTTGAAGGGCAGCGACGGAACCATCACGCTGCCACCTTTCTGGTCGACCGATTTGATCAGTGCCCTTAGGATAGAGGTCGTACGCACGGTCTGGACGGTGTTGGTGTGCTGATCCAGTCCGTTGCCTTCAACCACCACCGAGGGTTTTATGGTGGCCACCATCCTGGCGGCATCCCTGATCTGATCCGCAGGAACCTGGCAGATTGATTCCACCCGCTTTGGATCGTAATCCTGAACCAGGGCTTCCAGTGCATCAAACCCAACCGTCCACGCGTCGATGAACTGCCGGTCGTAAAGGCCTTCTTCGATGATAACCCGGATCATGGCCAGAACCAGAGCGCCGGTTGTTCCCGGCCTGACCTGAAGATAAAGGTCCGCCTTGGAAGCGATGCTGGTAAAGCGGGGATCAACGACAATCAGCTTTGCGCCGCTCCTCTTGGCCCATACCACGCGGGGGGCGTAATTAACCGGAGAGGTATTGACGGGATTGTATCCGATCAAAAGGATGCAGTTTGTATTTTCGTAGTCGGGTTCCGGGAAAGGACCGAAGGTGGCTGCGTGGGCCACGGCGCGCGGGACAAAGCAGAGGTGGGAGTGAGAGAAAAGATTGGGTGAACCCCATGAATTCATAAAGCGCCAGACATAGTTGAAGTTGGTGACCCACCCCGGGCCCTGACCCCGATAATAGGCACAGTATTCCGCACCCGACTCCTCACGGACAGACAACATCTTTTCGGATATTTCATCCAGCGCCGCTTCCCAGCTTATTTCCTGCCAGCGTCCGCTTCCTCTTTCACCCTTGCGGCGCAGCGGGCAGGTCAGGCGATTAGGGTCGGTAACCAGCTGGGGCGCCGCCAAACCTCGTGGACACAAGCGACCGCGGCTACCAGGATGCTCTTTCATGCCCGCTACCTTGACGATCCGGTCATCTTTTACCGTCACGTCCAGACCACAGTAGAAATAGCACATCTGGCAGAGCGTCTTGACGACTCGACTCATCTGTTTCTCCTTGAATACCGTTATAAAGCCGGTCGGCCGGCTTCTCTGCACCAGCGGGCATATCGCACCAGCGCTCCCATGGCCCGCGCTCCTCGTTCAGGACTTCCGAGCACCGGAATCCCCTTGTCCTGGAGTTTCGCGATAAAAAGATCATCCCGGGTGCGAACGGAATACCCAATAACCGGTTTGTGGTATTTTCCGGGCAGGCCTGCTATTGCATCGGATTGCTGTTCGATGATCTTCTCACCCTGCTCAAGAACCTGGTCCTCGGAGAACCCCAGACTTTGCAGGGCGCTGCGCACCGTCCGGGTGGGCATGAGAAAGTAGACCATCAGCCCGTCGGCCGCCTGCCCTTCCAGGAGGACTCCCGGGATCGCGTGGAAGTAGTCCAGCGGGTCTTTCGTGAAGGTCAGGTCCACGGGGTTGTTCATGCTCGCTGTAGGGGGCAGGAAGGGAGCGAGTTTGTCCCTTGTTGCGGATGAGAGGGGCGGCAATTCCAGGCCGACGCGGCCACAGGCATCGGCGGCCGCGACGCCCGGCCCTCCTGAATGGGTCTGGATAATTACGTTATTGCCCTTGGGGGCAGGACAGGCACCGAGCACCCAGGAGAAATCGAATAATTCCTCTATGGACCTGGCACGTATGATGCCGCTTTGCCGGAACACCCCGTCATAAAGACGGTCCGGTCCGGCCATGGCCCCGGTGTGGGAGAGACCGGCCCGCTTTCCCGCGTCCGACCCGCCCACGTAGAGCGCCACAATGGGTTTTTGGGGCGTGATGGCCCTGGCTGTCTCCAGGAAGGACCTGCCCCGCCGTATGGTCTCGATGTACAGCGCAATGACCCGCGTGTGCGGGCAGGCGGCCAGGTATTCCAGGCAGTCCACGATATCCGTATCGGCCTCGTTCCCGACGCTGATGGCCTCGCTGAATCCCAACCCGAACCCTCCCAGGTAGTCGAACATCTGGGTCACAAAGCTCCCGCTCTGGGAGGCCATCCCGATAAATCCCGGTGAAACGGTGTAGGGGAAAAAGGTGGTGTTTAATTTGTGCCACGGATTGACCACGCCGATGCAGTTGGGCCCCAGGAACCTCATGTGATATTCCTTTGCGATTTCCACGATCCGTCGCTGGAGGCGTACCCCGTCACCCCCGACCTCATTGAACCCTCCTGAAACAATAATGACGTGCCTGATTCCCTTCCGGCCGCACTCTTCCATCATCTGTGGAACGATGCGGGTCGGCAGAACCATGAGCGCCAGGTCCGGCGTCTCGGGGAGGTCCAGGACACTCCTGTAAGCCCTGACGCCCTGTACCTCGTCGAGCTTGGGGTGAATGGGGTAAAGGGCGCCCTTGAAGCCGAGGTCACGAAGATTAGCGAACTGGGTTGTCCCCATGGCAGAGAAATTGTTGGAGGCGCCGTAGAAGGCGATTGAACCGGGATTCAGCATAAGATAAAGTGGGCTCTCATTAATGGATTTGAGCATGGTTTCCTCTGTATACGAACCTGCTGCCGCCCGGGATGCTACAGCTCCATATCCCGGATGACCGACAGGGCTTTGATGAGTGTTTCCGTATCCTCAGGACCGATTGCCGATTCAACGCTTTCTTCCAGAACCGCCACCTTTTCAGCCACCTGCGGGGCGAGTTTCCGTGCCTTGTCCGTGAGCCTGAGAAGGTTCAGCCGCCCGTCATCGGGATCGGGTTTCCGGGAAACCAGGCCCATCTGTTCCAGGCGCTGTATCATGGTCACGGCGGCCGCTTTTCCGATCCCGGCCCGCCGTGCGAATTTCCCGAGACTGACATTTTCTTCCCGCCACAGCGTCCCAAGGGCCATCATCTGCTGGGCCGTCAGGCCAAGGGGCGCAAGCACGCGGTTATAATAGGCCACCATCTTCCTGGCTGCCTGGGTAGACAGGGAACAGATGAAGTATCTTGGCTCTGGAAAAAATGTTCGCATACGAACATTTGGTAGCAAACGACTATTCTTTTGTCAAGCCGAAATACCCGGGAAGGTGCCTGGAGAAGCAGCAAGGGAAAAAACCTTGGCAGCTGCCGCTCTTTTTGATTTATATTTGTCACACATAGTAGCAGAGTGTCACACATGGCGAACAAATTGGGAAAATGAAACAATCAACCTCGGCTTTTGAAAAGGAGCGATGGCCATGCCGAATACATTGAAAATGATACGAGAATTCATGGAAAAAGAAGGAATCCCCGGTCGTGATGCGTATGAGCTGCCCACCTCGCAGAAAACGTTCCCCGATGGTGCAAATTACCGGATCGAAATTGCAGGAGTCGAAAGGGCTTCAACCATGGAGGCCTTGATCGATGAAGCCCGCAAGCGAAACCTGGTTGTACATCGCGTCATAGCAGCCGTTGGCGGTTCCACCTACTGTGACTTCGAAGAACTTAAGTCAATGGCACAAATGGCCCGTGAAGAAAAGATCGAAGTGGTGATGACAGTCGGGCACCGAAAAGGCTGGGATGTCGGCGCGAAAGAAAGCACGACCTCTGAAGGCGCCATGCAGGCCTTCAGACTGCGCGGGTCGGATCATATCTCCTATCACATCGCAGATATCATGCGGAGCATTGAAGCAGGGCATCGCGGCTTCCTGGTTTATGATGAAGGGATTTTGAATATTTTGCACAAGATGCGTACCGAAGGCCTGATTCCACAGGAAACCATATTCAAATTCTCCGTCTTTGGCGGGTATTGCAGTGCGGCTGGCGCCCGGGTGGTTGAATCGATGGGCGCCAATTCCCTCAATCCCTCATCTGACGTCTCGCTGCCGATTCTGGGAGGCATACGCAAGGCCGTTGATATACCGCTGGATGTTTACATCATTATTGTCGATTCTTTCGGCGGAATGTTCAGGGCCTACGAAGCCCCCGAAATTGCACGGATTGGATCGCCCTGTTATTTCAAATTCGAGCCCGGTACCTCGGAGGGTGACATCTACAAACCCTGGATCGCCGAGTCATGGCATCAAGGACTGATCCGGGAGAAGGTGAAAATCGCTTCCATCGTGCAGGAAATTGTCTCGCGGCACGCACCGGAACTCAAAACATCTCCAAAGGGAACCGCGGATCTTGTCCTTCCCGCATCTGTATAGTCACGGGCATCGGTTTTGTTTCGATTTTATGACATTGAGCATGTGAGGCAGGATAGGCATGGAAATGGAAAAGGAATTGGCCCGTCGAAGTACGGCTGCTGAATGGTCCGGCATCCGGGTGATGGTCGCCTTGGCTGAAGAGATCCCGGGAGTGATCAATCTCGGCATCGGTCAACCCGATTTCGATACGCCCGTATTTATCCGGGAAGCCGCCAAAAAGGCCCTGGATGATGGGTACACGCGATACCCGCCTGCGAAGGGGTTTGATGATTTAAGAGAAGCGATTGCGCAGAAACTGAAAACAGATAACAACATCGTCGCCGACCCCCACACGGAGATCTTCGTTGCTGTCGGCGCCATGCAGGTCATCTTCAACACCATCCTGCACCTTGTCGAGCCCGGAGAAGAGGTGATCCTCATTGATCCAGGGTACGATTATTATTCCCAGGTCAGGCTGTTCGGCGGGGTGCCGGTGCCGGTCCCCGTTTATGAGGAAAATCTCTTCAAGGTGGATCCCGATGACATAAAATCCGCGATTACAGAAAAGACCAAGCTCCTGATTCTCAATTCTCCTGCCAATCCCACGGGCGCAGTCCTGGATGAAGTAATAGTACGGGAAGTCTCTAAAATAGCACAGGAAAACAATATTCTCGTTCTCTCCGACGAGCCATATGAGCACATCATCTTTGACGGAAAAAGACATGTGAGCCCCGCATCTTTCCACGGCATGATGCAACGAACGATTTCCGCCTTCACCCTGTCCAAGTCGTATGCCATGACAGGCTGGCGGGTAGGATATGCGGTTGCGCCGAAAGGACTCATCGATGAAATGGAGAAACTGATGGAACACATGGTCTCGGGCGTGACGGCCGTATCCCAGCGGGCTGCACTGGCCGCTATTACAGGTCCACAGGACTGCGTCCGAGGTATGGTGAAAGAGTATGATAAAAGACGAAAAGTCATTTACGAGGGGTTGAACGCCATCGACGGCATATCGTGCATCCTTCCCGAATCGACCTTCTATGCGTTTCCGAACATATCGGGTTGCGGGATGACATCATGGGAGTTTGCCAGATATCTCGTCAGAGAACACAAGGTCGCGGTAGTGCCGGGAAGTGTCTTCGGCAAAAGAGGAGAAGGGTACGTGCGCATATCATTTGCCCTGGATATGGAAAGCATCCGGGAAGCGCTCGAAAGAATAGAAAAAGGCGTCGAAGCGCTGCTGCGATGAATTTCAGGGGCGCGAGACCCTGAAAATTTTGTTGCGTGAGCCGCGAGTTGGAAGGCACAATCATGCCTTTTTCTGTCCCCAAAGGCCGAGAACCTTGAGAGCGGCAAGGGCGGCGGCCATGATGGCGACGAAGACCAGGATGCTCAAGGCAACGCTCCAGTGCCACCAGAGGGGCCCGTTCACCAGGACGGTGCATCCGCCCACGATGGGAACGGCAAATACATTCATGAGAGCTATTTCCAGGGCCACCGGGGTCCGGAAGTCCGGATCCGCTATCCTGAGAAGCAAGAGCCCGCACGATACCGTGCCGGTTACGGTTCCGTAGATCGCCACCGTTCTCTCCACGTTGTAGGAGGGGAGCCTTTTCCCCAGGTAGAGGACCAGGAGGGTGGTGAGCACCCCGGCGGCCAGAGAAATGGTGAGAAAGGGAAGGATGTATTGCCAGACCACCAGCACCTGGATGGCAGCTACCGTGGCCACAATCAGGAAGTCCACCGACCATCCGGTTATTCTTCTCTGAATTCCGGGATCGACCAGGTACTCGAGCCCCATCTTTTTCATGACCCATTGGACGCAGAGGGCGATGCCGAGGCCGAAAAAGAAGAAGAATCCCCACAGCATCTTTCCTGCGTCGGGCGGCAGAACTTTTCCGAAGTATTTTACAAAGAGATAGGTCAGCACATAGACAAGACCGACCAGGGCCGCCTGAAAGGCGAGGGTGTCGGCATTTCCCGAATGAAGGGTCAGTTCACCGGCCGGATCCCGTTTCTGGTCCCGGGCCGTAATTCCGATCAGGAAGTCCGGCGGCAGACCCCTGCTTTCTCGTGCGGAGGGGCTTCTTCTGACCCAGTGATTCACCAGTGGAACCCCCACGAAGAAGGCGAAAAAATATCCGACGGCCGCGAAGCCGAGGCCGATGGTAGCTGCGTGGTTGAAGCCCACTGTTTCCCACACTTTTCCGAAAGACAATGCCTGTCCCGGGCCTTCGTTGAAACCCAAAGGGACCAAGAAGCCGAAGGTGGAAAAGAGCCTGACGCCGAAAAGGGAAAACAGGATGACCGCCAGACCTCCGACCGCGGCCTGCAGAGGGAAGGTAACTCCCTGGGTGATGGCCATCCACAGGGACCCTCTCAACACCTCTTTTTTGTGGCCGTTCTCGCCGTGGTTTTCCCTTCCCCGGGTGAGTCCAACTGAAATAAAAGAGATATTGAACAGGTGGTAGGCAAAAGTCTCCAGGCTGTTCGGAGTAAAACCGATCAGGCCGGTATTCACAGCGATCAGACCAAGAAGCCCGCCGATGAGGCAACTGGGAAACAGAAATCTCTGAAAGAAAGGGACCCGGGCCCGAAGGACCACGCCCGCGAGGAGCAGGATGGCCAGAAAACCGAAGAGAAGCATTGACTGAAACGGGAATGGGCTTGCCATGGGAACCCTCCTCACGTGATAAGGATCGATAGGGAGCACCGGGATCGCCGTTGGATGGCATGTCCGCCTGGCTGCACGGATTTATTCACGAAAAATCATCTTCATTTACACCATCATCGCCGGATTTGTACAGCCTTTTCCGCAGCAGGATGCGCACGAATGCGTACGCGCACACGATCGCGGCAAAGGCGAAAAGGATTTCGTAAAGATGATAGCTTATCTGGGCGAGCCAGGCCAATCTGGGCGTGAGCGATTGATGCCACTGTTTTTCCAACTCTTCAAGGGGAGTGGAAAAAGTTTTTTGCGCTGCGATACCGTCTCCGGTGCCTTCTTCCAAGAGGTCGAGCATGGAAAGGAGCTGTCTTGTCCCAAAACGGGAAGAGAGATAAGAAACGAAGCTCTTGCTTTCCTGGTAGGCCAGGATGAGTCCCCTCTCATTCCGCGGGAACCGGCGCTTCAAATCTCCAAGTGAAATGAAATCTTTTGTAAGAGCGGCCCTGTTCAGGATGGACTGTTCCTGATCCATGACGATCTCATCGACTCCGTCGCTTGCCCATTGACAGAGGCCTTCGTCAAGCCACCGGGGAAGGGAAGAAAGGGGTATGTGCTGGTGGAGCAGGAGGTGGCAGAGCTCATGTTTCAGCGTTACCGAAAGACGAAAGGGGTGCATGACCACTCGGGAATAGTCTATGACGATAAGGTTTTTTTCGGGAACCGCAAAGGCGACCGAAAGGGGGCTGTCCACCATTCTCAGAAAATATTCCCTGTTCTGGAGCAGCAGGACCGAGGGCCCGGCTGCAAGTTTCCACCCAAAAATCTTCACCAGATCATGGTATACCTGTGGATACAGCTGAAGGACTCTTTCCGCGGCCGGCCGTAATGAATCGTCATAATAGACCGTGATGTACCGGTCTTGAAGGGCATGGAGGGGCTCTGCAAACGCCGCTCTCACCAGGACCATTGCGAGAATGACGCTGAAAAAAACCCGAATAGGGATCTTTGGGAAAATGGGATCCTTTCTGTTCATTTTTATGACTTTAAGATATTTTGGACAGCATCTCCAGGCAAATGTTCCCGGGCGCATTATCCCAGGTTTTCAGAGATGCTCAGAGGGGGAGCCTCACTTTCCCTCTCTCGTTCAGGTTTCACTCCTTTTGCCTTGTCATGCACCGGTTAATCCACTATATTTCTGTAAAATGAAATGCGTCTCCAGATACAGCCTGTCCAAAATCGGTTGTTCTCAGAAAGCAGGGGAACGGGATGTGAACGCCCTTTTCGGGCCTGTGATGCAAGGAGGAAGCCATGGAAAAGATAGAATTTATCAGCGCACGGGAAATCCTTGATTCCAGGGGCAACCCCACCGTTGAAGTGGAAGTGGGCCTGGACGACGGAAGTTTCGGGAGGGCGGCCGTTCCGTCCGGGGCGTCTACGGGCAAGTATGAGGCGGTGGAACTCAGGGACAAGAACAAGAAAAGGTACGGGGGAAAGGGCGTCGATCAGGCGGTAAAAAATGTGAACGGGGTCATCGCACCTGCCCTCAGGGGGATGGAAGCCCAGGACCAGCGCCTGGTGGACAAGACGCTGATCGAGTTGGACGGTACCCCGAACAAGAGCAAGCTGGGCGCCAACGCCATTCTGGGCGTTTCCCTGGCCGTTGCCAGGGCCGCGGCGGATGCATTCTACATGCCGCTCTATCGGTACATCGGGGGGACCAATGCCTGCAGGATTCCCATGCCCATGATGAATATCCTGAACGGAGGGATGCACGCGCCCAACAACGTGGACCTCCAGGAGTTCATGATCATGCCCATCGGCGGGAAAACCTTTCGTGAGGCACTGCGGATGAGTGCCGAAGTCTTTCATGCCCTCGCGGGGGTCCTGAAGACGAACGGTTATTCCACTGCCGTTGGTGACGAAGGGGGATTCGCCCCGGACCTCAAGTCCAACGAGCAGGTTATTGAAATGATCCTCGCGGGCATAAAAGAGGCAGGGTACCGGGCAGGGAAAGATGTGGCACTGGCGCTGGACCCTGCCGCTTCTTCCTTCTACAGGAATGGAAAATATGTCTTTTTCAAATCCGATGGGTCCAAGAGAACAGGCAAAGAAATGATCGAGTTCTACGAGGATTGGGTAGACCGGTATCCTATCATCTCCATAGAAGACGGCCTCGCGGAAAATGATTGGAAAAACTGGAATAACATGACGGAGCAGATGGGCGACCGCATACAGATCGTGGGAGATGATCTCTTTGTGACCAACACCACACGGATAGCGAGAGGCGTCAAGGAAAACTCTGCGAACGCGGTACTCATCAAGCTGAACCAGATCGGGACGCTTACCGAGACCCTCGAGGCCATTCAGATGGCCCGCAAGGCGGGATGGAACGCGGTGATCTCTCATCGTTCGGGAGAGACGGAAGACACGTTTATCGCGGACCTGGCTGTGGCTACCGGCACCGGTCAGATCAAGACAGGTTCTCTCTGCCGTTCCGAGAGGATTTGCAAGTACAACCAGCTCCTGAGAATCGAAGAAGATCTTGGTGAAGCAGCGGAATTTGGATGGGAGGTATAGATGGCGTACGAAGCAGAAAAAGATCAGATTCTTGAGTCGTGGGAAAATAGTGAGACGGGTTTGATGGTCAGTATTTACCGGTACGCGGGAGGGGATCCCAAACTGCAGATCGGTCCTCGTTCTTATACAAAGAAGGACGGCTCAAAAGGATCAACAAGAACAGGACGCCTGAGCATCGATGATGTCCTCTGGCTTTCTGAAATCCTGGATGAAGTAAGAGAAAAAATGAACGGGCATTTTATGGAGAGCTGACGCCGGCCTGGCGCAGGTCGATGATTCCCGCCTCCGCAAGGATGGTATGGAGAGTCTCCCGGTCCCCGCTGTTCAGATCCGACAACGGGGATCGCACCGGGCCGCCGTAGTAGCCGAGCATATCAAGGGCCGCTTTCAGCCCCGGGATGCCGAATCGGGCGGTCACCGCTCCATTGAGGGGAATTACATTTCGTTGAAGCTCAGCAGCCTCACTGATGAAGCCCTTCCTGAACAGATCATAGATGTCCAGGGACTGCTGTGGAGCAATGTTGGCCATGGCCATGATCCCTCCTGCAGCACCCACTGCCAGGGCAGGAAAGAAAAACCCTGCAGATCCGGCCAGTACCTGAAAACCCTTCCCCGTTATCCGCACCATGTCGGCAATTTTTGCAATATTGCCGCCGCTGTCCTTGATTCCGATAATGTTGGGATGTTCGGCCATGCGGCCCACGCTCGGGGCGTCCAGATCGATATGCGTGAATTTTGGAACGTTATAAATCAGGACAGGAATGAGCGATGCATCGGCAACGGAGAAGTAGTGGCCGGTCAGCGCATCGGCGGTCATTTTTCCGCCGTAGAAGTGGGGGGTGATGACCAGGGCTGCATCTGCTCCGATTTCCGCCGCCCGACGGGTGAGCTCAATGGTCGCCCTGGTTGATTCACACCCTGTCCCTGCGATCATCCTTTTTCCGGAAGGTATCGCCTTCCGTGCCGATTCCAGGACAGCCAGCTTTTCGTCATGGGACAGGAAAGCGGTTTCGCCGTTGGAGCCCAGGACCACGTATCCGGAAAATCCATACTGGTTCCAGCGTTCGAGGTTGCCTGCCAGGGCCCGGTGATTTACCGTTCCCTTATTGTCAAAGGGTGTTGGGATGGGCGGGAGAACCCCCGCCAGAGATTTGCTGCTTTCACTCATTTCGCTGTTTCCTCCATTCCTGGATCGGCAAATTCATAGTGCAGTGCAGCTGCAACCGCAATAGCTGCGGTTTCAGCCCGCAAGGTCTGGGGGCCTAATGAAACGGAAATAAAACCTGCCTCTGCAGAGAGCGATATTTCCCCGCGATTAAATCCACCCTCCGGCCCCACAACCGCCATGACAGCCTTTGGCCGAAAGGGAATCGGTCGCAGCAGGGATTTCAGGCTCCTGGTTTCCTCTTCTTCCCACAGAATCATTTTCAGAGTCTGTCCTGAAACAGGTATTCGGAGCAGTTCCGGGAAGGGCATAACAGGCATAATTTCCGGAGGCTGGGATCGATCTGACTGTTTGGATGCCGCTATGGCGATATCCTGCCACCGCTTTATCCTGTGAGCCCTATTGGCCGCCTCGGGACGGACGATCGTCCTTTCCGAAACAAGAGGATAAATGGTATTCACTCCCAGTTCTGTCGTCTTTTGAATCATAAGGTCCATTGCGCTCGATTTCAGAATAGCCTGCCCTATGGCGATATCGACCGGTGTTGACGGAGGTGCCGGGAGCGGCTTCTCCAGAAGGACCGTGACGTTTGCATGATCCACTGATTCGATGGAGACCTGAAACCGGGACCCCTTCCGGTCAAAGAGGGCAAAACGGTCCCCAGGCCCCATCCTCAACACACGGGTGATGTGCCTTGCCTCTCGGCCCGTAATGGTCAAACGGCCTTCTCTCGCATGAATGCTTTCCACAAAGAAGCGGCGCACCGGTTCTCCCTTACATGGGTTTCCGGGCCAGGATGCAGGCCCATTCTTCCTGGGAAAGAGTCTTTTCCCTGTTGAACCCGTGTTCTTCGAGAGAAGGCTTGACGAGATCGAGTTGACCTCCCAGGAGTCCTGACAGTATCAGGCACCCCCCCGGCTTCACCATCCGGGAAAAGTGGCCCATGAGGTCCAGAATGGTATTCAGCATCAGGTTTGCCGTCACCATGAAAAAGTCCTGCTCCCATTGTGCAACGGGTCTGGAACTGAGCTCAACCCTCCCCTCAAGGCCGTTCAAACGGCTATTCCTTCCGGCCGATTCAAGGGCCTCTTCATCAATGTCGATGGCCGCGACCTTATCCGCTCCGAGCCTGGTCCCGTAAATGGCCAGGATCCCGCTTCCGGTGCCCACGTCTAGCAGGCTCCAGGATGGCGGTTTGGCGGGCAGCTCCATGGCCCGGAGGCAAAGACGGGTGGTCGGGTGTTTTCCGGTACCAAACGCCTGTCCCGGATCTATCCGAATCACCATGGGACCGGTGTTTTCAGGGATGGATTCCCAGGCGGGCACGATCGTAAGAAACGGGGTTACCCGTTCGGCTCGAAAGAACTTCCGCCAGTTCCTGCTCCAGTCTTCGTTTGGAATCGAGTTGAACCGGGTTTCAGGGGCCGCTATGTGAGGAAAGAACGATATTGTTTTCCGGATAGAAGTCAGGGTCCTCGCACGGAATTCTTCGAGCTTCTCCGGGAGAGGGAAATAGGCCCTGAGGACGCCGTCGCCAAAAGTGTCCGTGACCAGGCCGGTACACCCCAGGCGGGAGAGCATGGCGCACAGGGCTTCGTGGACTGCCGGGTCTACCCGGATCGCTATTTCCATCCACTCCGAGCGGGAGAGACCGGCAGAGGCCATAAAAGTTCCTTTTCAGACGGATTTCATCAATGCCTTCAGGCCTTCTCAAACACGTAGTTTAACCGGCCGTCCGGCAACCTGTTGGCAACCGTCTTCATGTCCATACCGATCTTGATTTCATCTTCCGGGACGCTCGCTGCGATCCTTCCGAACACCTTGCAGTCCCCATAGTCCAGGAGGGCGATCGCATAGGGAAGATCATCCCCGAACCCGATGGGGGCGTATTGGAGTTTGCTGTAGGTTACGAGCTTTCCGGTCCCTGTGACTGCAACCCATTCCATATTGCTCGCCAGGCACCGATAGCAATCGGCCCTGGGGGGAAAGAATATCATGCCGCAATCGGTGCAGCGCGTTGCCATGACGCTTCCTTCTTCAAGATAATCGATGAAGTCATTGACTTTTGTGATGGCGGTAAAGCTCACCGTCCCGAATTTGCTGAATCTGGTATCCATTTCTCTTTTCTTTGCCATGTGCTACCTCCCCAGGATGGTGACATTTCCATACAGACCCACACCGCCGATATTGTGGACCAGCCCTATTTCCGGATCCTTGACCTGCATATCACCCGCCTCTCCCCTGAGCTGGAGCACGATGGTCCTGATCTGGGACCCTCCCGTGGCCCCGATGGGGTGGCCTTTTGAAAGGAGGCCGCCATCCACGTTGATGGGAATGCTTCCATCTCTGTACGTCTCTTTGCCGCGGATGAGTTCCTTCCCTTCCCCCGGTTCGGCAAATCCCAGGTTCTCGTACGCCATCATCTCTGCGATGGTGAAGCAGTCGTGGACCTCTGCCACGTCAATGTCTTTCGGGCCGACACCGGCCATTTTGAAGGCTTCTTTTCCGGCCCGGTGGGCTACAGTCAGACCGGTGAAGAGGTCCCTCCCCGCGAGATTGACCGTGGTTGAGGCCGCCCCGATGCCCAGGATCCAGACCGGTTTCCGGCCGAAGGCCCTGGCTTTTTCTTCATTCGCCACGATAACACAGGAGCTCCCATCGGCGTTGGCACAGCAATCGCCCACGCGAAGGGGACTGGCCACCGGCCCTGACATGGGACTTTCGGGATCTGAAAATTGTTCCAGCAGTACGGGCTTGCGGTACACTGCTTTTTCATTGATCTGGCCGTAGGTAGCTGCCTTGACTCGGATCAACGCCAGATCTTCGGGTGTGGTGCCGTATTTCTCCATGTGAGCCCTGGCGTACATGGCGTAATAGGCAGGCATCATGGTCCCGAACGGGCTTTCCCATTGGATATCGGCGCCCCGTCCCATGCGTTCCTGGGACTCGGCGGAAGATATTTCCGACATTTTTTGAAAGCCGAGGACCGCAACCACGTCATGGAGTCCCGACTTCACGAGGGCATATGCCGTCTTGAGGCCCGTACTGCTGGAAGAACAGAGGCTCTCGATATAGAAGGTAGGTTGAGGCGTGAGTCCCAGGTATTCCGCAAAGACACCTGCCGGCGAACGTTGCTTATCGTATTCCGGTGCGGAGCAGACGATGGACGCATCAATGTCCTTTACCGAAATCCCCGCGTCTTTCATGGCCTCTTTGAATCCCTCAAAGACGAGTTCCCTGATGGAACCGGGGTATCCCCTGACAAAGGCACTCTGGCCCACGCCGATGATTCCGACTTTTCCCATATAGAACCTCCTCATGTGTTTCCGTACTTGATCGTGAAGGTGCCGCCGCACCTCGTGCGCGCCCGCTCCGGGGCGGGCAATTACGGCAGCTTGAGCACAAAAAGTATAGGGAAAGAAGTGGGAAGGGTCAAGGGAAAACGGGTTTGACATCTCCCCCCGCATCTGCATGATAGAGGCGGAGCAGAGATCAGGAAACCTGGAAAGGATGAAGGACATTATGAATATTCGCTTTATCTACATCACGGCCGCTGATCTGGACGAGGGAAAGGCCATTGGCCGGACACTCGTGTCTTCACGCCTGGCTGCCTGCGTGAATATCGTCCATCCGGTCTATTCCATGTACTGGTGGAATGAAGAGATTCAGGAGGATAGCGAAGTGATTCTCGTAGCAAAGACGCGGGAAGACCTGGTGGAGGATTTGATCGAGAAGGTCAAATCCATCCACAGCTATGAATGTCCATGCATCGTGACTCTTCCCATACAGGAAGGGAATGAGGCGTTCCTGGACTGGGTGGCCCGAGAGACCAGGACGTCGGGCGGTGGATGAATAACAGCCGGGGATTATCCGGAATGCCTTGGGAGGAAGATCTCAAACCGGCAGAGCCTCCCTTCTATCGGACCATTCGTGATGGATCGCTTCATGGAAGGTTTCATCCCGAATTCCCTGATCAACGCCGGGTCGCCGACATAGATGAATACGGTCGAGCCGGCACATCGGTGTTTGAAGGCATCTCCCATTTTCCTGTAAAGATCGGCGGCCTGTTTCTTGTCCCCGAGTCTTCTCCCATAGGGAGGATTGCATGCAATAATGCCACCGGGAAATCTGATATCTTCTATGGGGGCGATTTTCCAGGTGATTGCTTCTTTCCCCGGCAGGGTCTCGCAGTTTCTTCTGGAGATCTCCACAGCCTCCTCGGAAAGATCACTCCCGAAAAGGATCCCCTGGGGGAGCGCCTTGATCCGACGGTCTTCTTTCTCTTTCACCATCTTCCACAGATCCGGTTCAAAGTCAGGCAGCCTCTCAAAACCAAAACGCGTCCGGAGAAAGCCGGAAGGAATCCTGCATGCGTGCATCAGGGCCTCGCTCACGAGCGTCCCGGCGCCGCACATGGGGTCACAGATCGGGGTTCTTCCATCCCATCCGGTCACACGGATGATGGCCGCGGCCAGCGTTTCCCGCATTGGCGCTTCAAGTGTCTGCGCGCGGTATCCCCTCTTATGCAGTGCGTCCCCCGAGGTGTCGAGGCTGATGATTGTCTTGTTATTCTGGATATGAACATTGATTCGAACATCCGGATGGGCGGTCTCTACATCCGGCCTTTTCCCGGATGCGTCTGTGAAATAGTCCGCAATGGCGTCCTTGACGCACAGTGCCGCATATTTTGAGTGGGTGATCTTGCTCTGGGAGACAGTGGCAGAGACAGCGAATGTGTCATGGAGAGACAGGATTTCGGACCACTGGATCGTTTTTGCCGTTCTGTACAGGTATTTTGTGCTGTGACACTGGAAGGTCAGAAGCGGTGCAAGTATCCTGGAGGCGATGCGGGATTGATAGTTGATCCGGTAGAGCGTCTTCTTTTCCGCCTCAAAATAAACCCCCTTGAAAGTGGGCCTCGTGTTTGTTGCTCCGAGTTCGGCCAGTTCATCAGCGCAGAGATCTTCAGTGCCTCTGGCAAGCTGCGCAAAATAGCCGTTCCATTTCTGGTATTGGAAGACCGGCACTTGATCTCCCTTCATGTTACTTGCCGATTCTATTGTTTGTTTGAAGAACCCGGTGACACGAAATGATAGTACAGGAAAGGCAGGACTCTGGAAAGGTCTTTGTTCCTAGAATCTGCAGGATATGCCGAATCCGATGAAGGGGCTCGCGTTTCTGAGCTGATCGAAAAGATCTTCCCTCTGATTGCCCGAAACCATGCCCAATCTTGGAAAGAGGTTGTCCGAAATGCTGTTGTCAGGGCCAATAACATAGTCATTTTGGAGGGCGATGCCCAGGTCCAAAGAAACGTTCCAGATTTTCTTATTGCCGACACCATGATTCAGGCATATCCCCATGTGATCCTGAGCGGTCAAATTCTTCGAATCAAAGGCTCTGCGGGTACGAGCCGTTGTCAGCGTATACAGAGAAGCACCGTTGAAGGAAGAAATCGGATTCCATTTTGCGATCTCCTCCCAAAACACGTCCTTTGCCGCGAGGAAAGCATCAACAAAGGAGAAATAATCTGTCAGCTTTTGATAGGTTTTTGTGTGTTCTGAACGGAGAGGAGAGTGAAAGAGGGTAAAATCCTTGTTTTCAAACAACAGGAAAGCAGACAGACTTGGAGATTGTCCCCACTTCTGCAGAAAAGTGAGATCATTTGAACCGGCGGGACCCTGAGCGCCCGCGAAACCTGCTTGGGAGAAGGCCAGCGAAAGCAACAAACTGATAATGAGGGCTGTTATGGATTTCTTCATCGTTCTCAACGGCCTTTTCTTGGGTTTCCGAGAGATTAAAATATTCGCCTTTGCCCGAAAGATGGTGCAACAAGCGTACCGCTTCAGGCAGCAGAGAGATTGGAGTGTAATTTCAATAAATTGACTCATTTCTCTTTGTCTTTCCCTGTAAAACTTGCCGAGAAGAAGTGCACTTTTTTCTACTTGATGGATATTTTTGTGCAAAATCGGGATGCTGGCAATCTGCCCGAGGTAAAGTTCATCGGCAAAAATTTCTGAGATCTTGAATCGAAGAGAAAAGGGCCTGTCCCGTACCCCTATGACAGACTCCTGCCTGAGGATACGCGTCGGCCGGAAGAACCCGCTAGTGCCCATTCACAAATTTGATGCCGAGCCAGAGCACAAAGGTCCCGGCAGAGAGGAGCGTATTCATGGAAACGGCCGCGGACGCCAGTTCCGTGGATCCCTCCATTTCCCCTGCCATCACGTAGGTTATTGTTGCGGTGGGAGATGCCAGCAAGATGAGACCGGGAAGAAATCGCGCCGGAGACAATCCGAGCCAGTGATAGACCCCGATGCCGATCCCGGGCAGCACAAGGAGTTTCAGAAAACCCGCGCCCAGGGCCGGAAGAAGGTGCGACCTGATCAACCCGAAAGAGAGGGATGCCCCGATTACCAGAAGGGCCAGGGGCAGGGCCATCCCGCTGATAATACCAAGGATTCTGTCAGCCGGCTCAGGAATAGGTATCCGGAAAAGAGAAAAGCAAATGCCGGCCATGGCGGAGAAAATCACCGGATTATAGATTATTTTCTTCACGAAGTAGGTCAGCCTGCGCGCGCTCTTAGCGGTAGTGGCAAAGAGCTGCAGGCTCAAAACCGCGAGAAAATTTTGCAGCAGCATGAGAAAGGCCGCGAGAATACTGGCCCGGGTGAAGCCCTCCTTGCCGAGGAAGTAATAGGCGACAGCCAGGCCGATGTACCCAAGATTTCCGTGAAAGGAGCTCTGCAGGAAGGTACCGAATTCCCTTCTGGGCACCGAGAACAGGGTACCGGCAAGAAGGGCAAGGCAGAATACGGCCACCAAAGGAAACAGCGTTCCCGCAAGCAAGAGGGGTTGAAAATGCGAACCAAAGGTGGCCTCCGCCACCTCCCTGAAGATCATGGCCGGGATGGCAAGGTAATAGACCATGCGGTTCAGGGGGCCGATCAGGCTCTCCGGCAGAAAGCCCCGTGATCTCAAGGTCCACCCCAGGAGGATGATTACAAAGATAGGGCCGATAGTGTAAAGGACGTGAAGCATAAGAGTTCCAGGGAGGAGATCTCCTTACAACCCCAGGTCCTCATTTATCAGAATGACTTTCACCCGACCCTTCGGATACGATTTTTCTGTGATCGTCCAGGTATTGCAGATGCGGTCAGGGGAATTGCATTCCTGGCAGTAGCCGGTCTTGGCGCACGGTGTTTTCTTATCCAGGCGGATGGCATTGCAGGGAGCAGCGTAATTTTTGACCCGGTAAAGAGCATCCTCCAGGTCGGCGACAATTTTGTTGCGGCCGACCAGTACGGCCACATTTTTCGGGCCGAATGTGAGTCCTCCAATTCGGTTGCCGATCATATCCAGGTTGACGAGGGTGCCGGTTTCCGTAACTGCGTTGGTACCGCAGACAAAAAGATCGACCAGGAGTGCCTGCCTCCTGCGTTCCAGGAGTTCGTCCGCTGGAATGGTGTTGTCATGGGTATCCAGGATGTCCAGTTCGGGCATTGCCTTGAGCGCGTCATAGACTCCGGTCCCGATGACGGTCGTGGAGCCGCCGAAAGCGACACTCCCGGCCCCGCTTTCGGGAAGCACTTCATTCATCAGGATTTCCCGGGCATGATTGCCGTCCCTGGCGAGAGATACCTTGAAATTGTTTGCTTCCAGGGCCTCCTTGACATCTTTCAGCCGGGCATTCCAGTAAAATTCAACAGGTTTTTCCATATGCTCCTCCTTTCAATGTAGGCCGCGATGGTACCTCAAAAGGAAGCTCCGTTGCAAGATCTTAAAATTCGATATGGCGATTTTGTAACGAGTCAACTTCAGCTTTGAAAACTACATACCTGTTTAGAGTTTCGCAGCTTTTTCTTGAAAAACGAGGAACCTTGTGCTAATCAATGGAAAAGGCGTTGCAAATTGGCGGATAACATGTGCCGGGCTGCGTACGGCGGGTGTTTTTTTGCCATGGACGCGGTTCACGGCGGAACACAAAATCTGAAGACGGGAAAGGAGGAACAGAGTATGAAGCTTTTTAAGGTGTGTGCGTTGATAGTGGCCCTGGTGTTCCTGGCTATGACCGGAATGGCCATGGCGGGAGAGACCCTTGATACGGTGAAGTCGAGGGGCGTCCTCATTGCAGGCGTGAACGGCGGTGTGTTCGGATTCAGCATGCCTGACAAAAAGGGGGAATGGAAAGGACTTGACGTGGATACGGCAAAGGCTATTGCTGCAGCCATATTCGGCGACGCGAACAAAGTCAAATGGGTGGCGCTGACCGCCGTGCAGCGTCTCCCGGCTCTGCAATCAAAGGAGATTGACGTATTGTGCCGCAATACCACCCAGACCCTGACAAGAGAAACCGTCAACGGTCTCAGTTTCGCTCACGTGAATTTCTATGACGGCCAGGGTTTTCTGGTGCCCAAAAAGTCGGGTATCAAGAGTGCCAAAGAGCTGGCAGGCGCCACAGTCTGCGTCTTGCCCGGGACAACCACGGAGATGAATGCAGCTGATTTCTTCCGATCCCACGGCATGAAATGGAAACCCGTTGTTATCGAAAACACGACCGAGCTCAACAAGGCCTTCTTTGCCGGCCGTTGCGATGTTCTGACGTCGGATTCTTCACAGCTGGCAGCCCAGCGCTCTGTTGCCCCCAATCCGGATGATTACGTGCTGCTGCCCGAAATTATTTCAAAAGAACCCCTGGCCCCGGTCGTCCGCCACGGGGATGATCAGTGGTATGACCTGGTCAACTGGACCGTCATGGCCCTGATACAGGCCGAAGAGTTCGGCATTACCTCCAAGAATGTCGATGAGATGATGAAGAGTAAGAACCCGGAGATCCAGCGTTTCCTGGGGGTCACCCCCGGCATGGGGAAGGCCCTTGGTGTTGATGACAGCTGGGTCTATAATATCATCAAACAGGTCGGCAACTACGGTGAAATTTTTGAACGCAACGTGGGAGTCAACACTCCTCTCGGCCTCAAACGGGGATTGAACGATCTCTGGACAAGAGGCGGTTTGATGTACTCCGCTCCATTCAGATGAGAAGCATACGGAATGCCCCTCCCCGGAGGGGCATTCCTGTTTGACCACCTGCCGTAATAATGCTCATGCTCAGGATTAGGTCTCCCGACGATCCATGGGGGGCCCATGCGGCACATTCTGGAGGAACCAGAAAGCCCAGGGAAAACCGCTGCCTGATGAAAGAAAAGCAACCGGAGAAAGTTCCATTCTGGCTCGATCCCAGGAAACGGGCGATCATATACCAGATTGTCGTGTTCTGCGTGGTCGGTCTGGTCGCCTATTACCTTGTTTCCAACACCATCGTTAATCTCAAAAAACAAGCTATTGCCACGGGTTTCGGCTTTCTCAATAAAGAATCTTCGTTCGAGATCGGTGAGTCCCTGATACCCTACTCAGCGGCCGACACGTACGGTCGTGCCCTCATCGTGGGCGCACTGAACACCCTCAAGGTTTCATTCATAGGGATTGTCGTCACTCTTGTGCTCGGGACGATTGTCGGTGTTGCCCGTCTCTCCACAAACTGGCTGGTATCCAAGCTTTCAGGCATTTTCATTGAAGTCATGCAGGATATCCCTGTTCTGCTGCAGCTCTTTTTCTGGTATGCTATTTTTTACGAAAGCCTTCCCTCTCCCCGGCAGGCCCTTTCTCCCATAAAGGGCCTTTTTTTGTGCAACAGGGGGATCGCGTTTGCGGTGCCGGCGCCACACCCGGCCCACACGTATATGATCCTTGCCTTCCTGGCAGCCTGTATTTTTTCGTACTTCCTGAGACGGTGGGCGAAAAGCAGGCAGGAAAAGACAGGGAAATATTTCCCCACCTTTCGTGTGTCAATTGCGCTGATCATCGGAATGCCCCTGGTCACCTGGCTGATTTTCGGGGCGCCCACGAAAATGGACGTTCCCAAGCTCGCGGGCTTCAATTTTAAGGGAGGGCTCACTATGAGCCCCGAGTTCGCGGCCCTTTTGCTCGGGCTGGTGCTCTATACTTCCGCTTTCGTGGCCGAGGTGGTGCGTGCCGGTATTCAATCAGTGAGCAGGGGGCAGCGAGAAGCCGCAATGGCGATCGGACTGCGGCCTTCCCTGGTTCTGAATCTTGTCATTTTGCCCCAGGCCCTCCGGGTGATCATTCCACCGCTCACGAGCCAGATGCTCAACCTCACAAAAAACAGTTCTCTCGCAATCGCAATTGGATTCCCGGACTTTGTGTCTGTGGCCAACACCTGCATCAATCAGACGGGTGAGTCCATCGAGGGAGTGGCTCTGATCATGGCGTTGTACCTCCTTTTCAGTCTGTCCACGTCGGCCTTTATGAACTGGTATAATAAGAAAGCGGCACTGGTAGAGAGATAGGCATGTCTATGAATGATCCAGATGATACCCGGATGCAGGAAATGAAACCCCCGGTAACCCATGTGGGTCTCATAGGGTGGATCAGGGAAAATCTGTTCAACAGCGCCTTGAATTCCATTCTTACCTTGGTGACGCTTTTCGTGCTCGGGAAAATTGTTCCTCCCCTCGTCAGGTGGGCATTCATCGACAGCGTGTGGCACACGACTGGAAAGGCGTGCAGGCAGGTGACCGGGGCCTGTTGGTCGGTCGTATGGGATAACGTCCGTTTCATCCTTTTCGGGTTTTATCCCTATGATTCCCAGTGGAGGCCACTGGCGGCCATGTTGATTCTTTTTGGCCTCTTGTTTTACAGCCAGAATAGGAAGCACTGGAAAAAGCACCTGATCTACGTATGGGTCCTAGGCCTTTTTGTTATGGGACTGCTCATGAAAGGCGGCCTTTTTGGGCTCTCGGCGGTGGAAAGTACCAAGTGGAGCGGCCTGCCCCTCACCCTCCTGCTGTCGGTTTTCGGACTCACCGCTGCCTACCCGCTCGGTGTGGTGCTGGCCCTGGGGCGGAGATCCAAACTGCCCACGGTGCGGTGGCTTTCCATTGTCTATATAGAAATGATCCGCGGAGTGCCGCTGATCAGCCTTCTCTTCATGTCGGCCATCATCTTCCCGCTGTTCCTGCCCGAGGGGATCACTATTAACAAGATCCTGCGGGCCCAGATCGCCATCATCCTATTTACCGCGGCCTACATTGCAGAGGTTGTCAGGGGAGGGTTGCAGGCCATGTCCCGGGGGCAGTATGAAGCCGCGGAATCCATGGGGCTGAACTACTACCAGACCATGCGGCTGATTATTCTTCCCCAGGCACTGAAGATCGTGATACCGCCCACCGTGAGTATCCTGATTTCCGCTTTCAAGGATACATCCCTGGTGGTGATCATTGCCCTGTGGGATCTGCTCAAGACCACCCAGTCGGTACTCGCCAATCCCGAATGGATGGGGTTCAGTCCCGAGGCATATATATTTGTCGCCCTTCTGTATTTTGCAGGGTGTTTTTCCATGTCAGGCTACAGCCGGAAGCTGGAAAGAGAGCTGTCAGCAGGTGAAAAACAATGAACGAGTATTCGGGCTTCTTCTGGTTCATTGTGAGCCACACTCTGTCAGAAAATAAGAGGAATTCATGAAAGAACAAGAGACAAGAGAGATGCAGAGCGAACAATCTGACACTGCAATGGTGGAAATTATTAACATGCACAAATGGTTCGGGGATTTCCACGTCCTTCAGGGCATAGACCTGACCGTGCAGAAAAAGGAACGTATTGTCATTTGCGGACCTTCCGGTTCGGGAAAATCCACCTTGATCCGCTGTATCAACCGTCTGGAGGAACACCAGAAGGGCCGGATTATCGTGGACGGGACCGAGCTGACCCATAACATAAAAAATATCGAAAAGATCCGTGCGGAAGTGGGCATGGTGTTCCAGCATTTCAATCTTTTCCCGCACCTGACCATCGTAGATAACCTCACTCTCGGCCCCATATGGGTGCGCAAGGTTCCAAAAGCCGAGGCGGAAGAGACAGCCATGTTTTACCTGGAGAAGGTACACATCGCTGAGCAGGCCCGCAAGTATCCGGGTCAGCTTTCAGGCGGGCAGCAGCAGCGCGTTGCCATTGCCAGGAGCCTCTGTATGAAACCCAAGCTGATGCTTTTCGACGAGCCGACATCGGCCCTTGATCCGGAGATGATCAAGGAAGTGCTGGACGTGATGATCGATCTTGCCCAGGAAGGCATGACCATGCTGGTGGTCACCCACGAGATGGGTTTTGCCAAGAGCGTCGCCCACCGGGTACTCTTCATGGACTATGGGAAGATTGTCGAGGCAAACACCCCGGAAGAGTTCTTCGACAATCCCCAGCATGACAGGACCAAGTTGTTCTTGAGTCAAATTCTCCACTAATTGTGTCCCGGCACTGCATTTGGTTCTCTTTTCAGCGGCTTCGATGAATCGGATGACTACCGGCTTTTGAGTACGGTTTTCCCATCAACAATCTACTCTAATCTACTCTGACGGTGAAGACCGGTCGGAAACCTTTTCGCCCTTGACATGCGGGACTATTCTTCATATACTTCCAGATCCAAAGCAAACGGCTGTTATCCCTTTGAGGATTTCCCGGATATACATGACAACGGATCCTGCAAATAATTACCCACCTCCCCGTCTACCACTCGGAACATCTGGGACAATAATGAGAATAATCGTGGATGGGCCCGGAAAAAGGCCCGATCAAAAGACATATTTCCGTTTTCAAGAAATCTATCGTTTTTCACCTCCACCGACAGCCTTCCCGTACGAAAAGACAATAAATAGCGCTTCGTTAGGGTGACAAGAAAAAGACTGATTTCGGTCGAAGGTATGATTTTGCCCAGTATCCCCGGACTAATGCCCATTCGGATGAGGAAGGCCGGTTATGGGGCAAGACTGTTTGGCTTCATGCGGCTTCATTAGCGATTATGTCTCATGAATGTAACCAGAAGAGAAAGGAGAAGGAAATGGACAAGAATCAACCGATTCACCCGGCAATTGCTGAAATGAAGGAGGATGTGAAGAGGGGATTGCTCACGCGTCGCGAGTTCTTGAGGTACGCAACCTTGCTGGGGGTGTCTGCGGCGGCCGCGAGCCAGATGATCGGATTTGGCTGGCCCAGGAAGGCCATGGCGGCCAAGATCAAACGGGGAGGGGTTCTCAAGATCTCCCAGCAAATCCAGAAGATCGACCATCCTGCCCGTTATTCCTGGCTGCAGCCGTCCAATTCGATGCGACAGGTCCTCGAATACATGACCCTGACGGATGCCGACAACATAACCCATCCCTATCTCTGCAAGAGTTGGTCGGCCAGCGATGACGTGAAGACATGGACCTTCAACGTCAGGAAAGGCATCAAGTTCAACAATGGCGATCCCTTTACCGCCGATGACTGCATCTTCACCATCAACCAGTGGCTGGACCCGGACGTGAAGTCTTCGATGCTCGGCCTGGTGGGCTCCTATCTGGATCCCACGGGCATAGAGAAGGTGAACGACTATCAGTTCAAGCTGCACTGCAAACGCGGGACCATCGCCGTCCCCGAGCACTTCTTCCAATATACGGCCCAGGTGCTGAATCATCGGACTTTTGAGGGCGACATCAAGAAGGCGCCCCACGGGACCGGTCCCTACCTGCTCGACACCTACAAGGAAGGGGAAATCTGTGTGGTGAAGGCCCGTAAGGATTACTGGCAGAAGGGATTTGACGGCAAGCCCCTGCCGTATATCGATGAGATGAGGTTCATCGACATGGGTTCGGAAATGGCGCCCCAGATTGCAGCTCTGCGGTCGGGGGATATCGACCTCATCGATGCTTCCGATAACCCGGGCCCCCAGATCATGAAAGCCGTCAAGAATGACTCCGATATCAAGATCCTGCCCATTGCCACGGCAACCACGAGGGTGCTTCGCATGCGGGTGGACATGAAACCATGGTCGGACAACCGGGTCCGGATGGCCTTGAAACTCTGCCAGAACAGAGAGAAGATTCTTGCCCTGGCATATCAGGGAGAGGGGTTGCTCGGCCAGGATTTCCATATCTACCCCAAGCACCCGGCATACTGCAAGAAACCCGTACCCTCCTATCAACCGGAGCGGGCCAAGAAACTCCTGGCAGAAGCGGGTTACCCGAACGGCATCGACGTGGATCTCGCCGTGGGGGCGGAATGGGCGGATATCGTCCGGTATGCTCAAATCCTGCAGCAGGATGCAGCCCCTGCCGGGTTCCGGATCAAGATCCAGACCATGCCCACAAGTCAGTATTGGGAGAAATGGACGGAGGTGCCGTTGGGTTTTACGCCCTGGACCCACAGGCCCCTGGGAACCATGGTGCTCAACCTGGCCTATGTCGCAGATGCCAAGGGCAAGCCTGTGCCCTGGAACGAGACCCGCTGGGTGGACAAGGAGTTCAGTGAGCTTCTGGCCAAGGCAAGCGGCACCCTGGACGTGGAAAAACGCCGCAAGATTTTCTGCAAACTTGAGGAGATCCAGATGACCCGGGGCTCCATCGGTATCGCGTATTGGATGAACGTGTGGATGTGCCCCAACAAGAAACTCATGAATGTCAAGGCCCATCCCAACCTCATATTCCTGTTCAACGAGGCGTGGCTGAACGGGTAATCGCGACGCTTCAGGTCACACCCTGCGGACCGGGCACCCCCGGTCCGCGCTGACCCCATCATGATCCCATCTGCAAAGGTGCTTCATGGTCAAATTCATCGTCAGAAGGATCCTGCTTCTCCTCCTCACCATGCTCCTGGTTTCCATGGCCGTGTTTCTCATTACCGAGGCCTCCCCGGGAAACGTGGCGAGGAATATCCTGGGGGCTTTTGTGACGCCGGAGCAGGAGGCCTCGTTCCTGGCCCAGCTGGGGCTCAACAAACCGGCTTGGCTGCGCTACGTCTACTGGATGGCGGGATCCGACTGGGAGGCGTCGCATAAAACCGGGATGTCGCTCAAGCAGATCTTTACTAAGAAGGGGTTCGAAGAGTGGTGGGCCGTAGAAAAAGACGGAACATTGATACGCTGGAAGTTGGTGGGCGATGATCTGATCTCCATCACTCGAAAACCGGACGGATCTACGGTACAACGGAAGGATAACGGCAGGTGGGTCACCGGAAAGAAAGGCGCTTCTACTTTCTGGGGTGTGGACAATATGAACCACGCCGTGAGATGGGAGAAAGGTGCCGGCCGTAAGGTGTGGACCTTTGTCATGGGCTCCGGGTGGAAAGAGACTTCAGGGGGTCCCATTGAATACATCCCGCTCAAGAAAGGATTTCTGCGGGGTGATCCGGGGATATCCCTCAGAACGGGCCGGCCCGTGGCCAATACCATTTTTCTCCGGCTCCGGAACTCCCTGGTGCTGGCCGGCAGCGCCTTTGTCATCGTGATGCCCATGGCCCTGATTCTGGGGCTGATAGCCGGACTCAAAGAAGGAAGCCTCAGGGATCGTGCCCTGTCCATCGGCGGCATGATGTTCTCGGTCGTTCCGGAATTTGCCACCGGCATTTTTCTGATCCTGATCATGTCCGTCTGGTGGGGTCTTGTGCCCGGGGCCACAGTATTCGGGGAACAGGCTCCCTGGCAGCATCCGCAGATGCTGATTCTGCCGGTCCTGACCTTGACCCTGATCGAACTGGGGTACGTCTTGCGGATCACCCGGGCCAGCATGGTGGAGGTGATGCGGGCCCCATATATCCGCACCGCGTTTCTTAAAGGCCTGCCCTATCGTCGGATTGTGGGTAAACACGCAGTACGAAATGCCCTGATGGCGCCCATCACGGTGATCATGCTGCATGTGAACTGGTTGATGGGGGGGATCGTTATCGTAGAGGTGGTGTTCGGCTATCCGGGGCTGGGCAAGTATCTCCTGGACTCGGCCATGTACAAAGATGTCAACGCGCTGGAGGCCGGGGCCATGATCCTGGTGATGGTGGCTGTGGGTACCCAACTCGTTGCCGATATCATCTATACTTTTTTGAACCCTCGGATCCGATATTCCTGATGATCGTGCAATTTTTGGAGGACCTGTCCGCTGACCATGCAAGTGCTGTATCAAACATGAGAAGGAAACGGCATGACACCTGAGATAGATGAACTGGCACTCGGAAGCGAAGGCAGCTTTGAATTGCCCCATACTGAAGAGCCTCGGGCCGGGAGACTCAGGAGGATCCTGGGCGCTTTTTCCATCCTGTTTTCATCCCGAATTGCCATGGTGGGCCTGGCAATCGTCGTTTTCTGGTTGTTTGTTGCGGTCTTTGCGCCAATGTTGACCAGATACACAGCGCTTCAACAGGACTGGAAGGCACCCAACCAGGGACCTTCCAGGGAACATATACTGGGGACGGATGAACTGGGACGCGATTTGTGGTCGCGCCTGATCTATGGCGCCCGGGTGGTCCTGGTGATCCTGCCCCTGTCCGAACACCTCTGGCTGCCCGGCGGCACGGCCCTCTGGGGCGTCTTCGTGGCCCTTGTGATCGGTACCACACTCGGTCTCCTCGGCGGATACTACGGCGGGTGGCTCGACGAAATCGTCATGCGTCTTCTGGACGCCATGATGGCCATACCCATTATCCTGTTATACTTGATCATCATGGTTGCGCTGGGGGCGTCTGCCGTCAATGTGGTCATTGCTATCACCATCGTGGGCGTGCCCGGCATTGCCCGGCTGGTAAGGAGCCTGACCCTGGACGTTCGGACCCGAGAATATATACGGGCGGCGGAGACCCGCGGGGAAAATCCCTGGTACATCATGTTCGTCGAGATCCTGCCGAATGCACGCGGGCCGATCATCGTGGATGCCATGCTCAGAGTGGGATACGCCATCTTCGCAATGGGGACCCTGGGTTTTCTGGGTCTCGGCATGCCTCCGCCTTCCCCTGATTGGGGCAGCATGGTGGCGTCGGGACGTGAATTTATCCTCCAGGGCAGCCCATGGGCAGCCCTGTGGCCTTGCGTGGCCATAGCCTCGCTGGTGGTAGGATTAAATCTGCTCGCGGACGGTTTGAGAGAAGAGTCCATGAGATATCAATAATCCAAGGTTTAAAGAAACCCTTCATGAACCAGTTTGAGAATGAAAAGACGGTCGTCCAAGTCGACCAACTCTCCATCGCCTACGAGACCCGAAAGGGGGATGTCAAGGCCGTCAGGGATGTCTCCTTCGTGGTAAGAGAAGGAGAGACGGTCGGCCTGGTGGGCGAGTCCGGTTGCGGGAAAAGCACCATCGCCTACGGGATCGTCAATTTTCTCGGTCCCAATGGGAAGATCATCGGAGGTCATGTCCATTTTCAAGGAGAGGAACTGGTGGGTCGGTCTGAGGACGATCTCAAAAAGCTGAGAGGCGACCGCATCGCCATGGTGTTCCAGGACCCCATGCAGGCCCTCAACCCCTCCGTGCGGGTAGGGGAGCAGTTGACGGAGGTCTTGACCTTCCACAGCGGCATAGGCCAGGACGAGGCCCGGGACCGTTCCATACAAATGCTGAAACGGGTGCATATGCCCGATCCCGAGGATGTGATGAGACGCTACACCCATCAGATCTCGGGTGGGCAACAGCAGCGGGTGGTCATTGCCATGGCCATGCTGAACAACCCCGCGCTCCTGATCATGGATGAACCCACCACTGCGCTTGATGTGACGGTGGAAGCCGCGGTCCTGGACCTGCTGGAAGAACTGAAACATGACTTTCGGACAGCCAATATCTTTATCACCCACAATCTGGGGGTCGTGGCGCGCGTCAGCGACTACCTCTGTGTCATGTACGCAGGGGAGCTGGTGGAAAGCGGCGAAATCAGGGATATCTTCCATAACCCCTGCCATCCTTACACAATGGGCCTCCTGGCCAGTGTTCCGACCCTAGGCAGGAGCAAGCTGGACTCCGTGCTTCATCCCATCCGCGGTCGGGTGCCGGCCCCCGCAGCCCGGCCGGAAGATGAATGCATTTTTGCTCCACGGTGTGATTATGCGACGGAGGCGTGTCGCGAGGACCGCCCTCTCCTGAAAGAGACGACGCCGGAACACTATGCCCGGTGCATTTACGCCGGCGAAATCGACAGCCGCCCTCGCACCGCAAGGGTGAGCAGCAAGGCTGCTCAGATCAAAGCCCTGGCAGAGCCGGCCCTGTCCGGGGAACCGGAGAAAAAGTTTCTCAACGTCGAAAACCTAAAGATTTATTATCCCCAGGAATCCAATTCCGTCGTGAGCCTGTTCGGTCTCGGGGAGAAGAAGTATGTCAAGGCCGTGGATGACGTGAGTGTGAGGCTGGCCAAAGGAAGGACTCTCGGTGTGGTAGGAGAGTCGGGTTGCGGCAAATCCACTCTGGTGAAGGGGCTCATAGGGCTGGAACAGATCACCGAGGGACAGGTGCAGTTTCTCGGTATCGATGTAACTCAAACGGTCTCGGAGCGGGATACTCGCCTGATCCGGGAGATGCAGATGGTTTTCCAGAACCCGGATTCCACACTCAATCCCACCTATTCCGTGGGAAAGCAGATTGCCCGCCCCATCAAGAGGTTCAGGACGGTCCCCAGAAACAAGGTCAAAGGCGAGGTGATGCGTCTCTTAAAGGCCGTGCGTCTGGGTACCGTCTATTATGACCGCCTTCCTAGACAGTTGAGCGGCGGTGAGAAACAGCGGGTGGGCATAGCGCGGGCCCTGGCCAGCCGGCCGGACCTGATTATCTGTGATGAACCGGTCTCGGCTCTGGACGTGTCGGTGCAGGCAGCGGTCATCAATATGCTTCTGGAAATTCAGGAGATCTACGGTTCGTCTATGATCTTTATTGCCCACGACCTGAGCGTGGTCCGCTTCTTTTCCGACGACATCGCGGTCATGTATCTGGGGCAGATCGTAGAGATCGGACCCGCCGAGGCCATCTACGATCCACCGTATCATCCCTACACGGAAGCCCTCTTGTCGGCGGTGCCAATCCCGGACCCGGACGCCCGGCAGAAGGAGGTTCGCCTCGGCGGCAACGTGCCCAGCGCCCTCAATCCCCCTTCCGGATGCCACTTTCATACCCGCTGCCCGAGGCGGCATGAAATGCTCCCCGATGGCGGCATGATCTGTGAGAAAGAAGTACCTCCGTGGCGTCAGGACGAGAAGGGGCACAGGATTTTTTGCCATATCCCTCTGGAAAAGCTGAAGACCGTGGAGCCTGTAGTCCACAGGAAAGCAAGCTAGTTTCCATCCATAAATGGCTATTTTTCACAATCTCCCGCCTGTGACGGGACAGGCCAGCGTCAATCTGCGGGATCACATGCGCGGCGTACTATGGCACGCATCAGCGTAATATTTTGATTTTCGTGATTTTGTAAAAATATCTCGTTTCCGGTTTGGAAACTCACTAGTGCCCAAGATCCGGTTGTGGACGGACACGTGCTGGTTTCCATCCACATCTTCGAAAAATTATTACAGGAGGGCAACATGATCCAGTCATCTTTTTCGGATAACAGGTCTGTATCTTTTAGGGTCTTGAGTGATGACGCAATTTGGGAGATCAGGCGGGCCGCCTTTGACATCCTGGAAAAAACGGGATGCAAGATTATGCATGAAGGGGCGCGGAGCATGTTGAAACAGGCCGGTGCCGTTGTCAGAGACGAACGGGTAAAGGTACCGGAACACATCGTGCGAGAATGCGTGGCAAAGGCTCCCAGAGGTATTGTGCTTTATGACCGGGATGGGAGTCGTGCCATGGAGATTGAGGGACGAAAGAGCTATTACGGTACTTCGACTGCAAGCCCCAATACCAGGGACGCTTTGACCGGAAAGATCCACGAGACCCGGGTAGAAGATATCGCGCGGGGCGCCCTGGTGGCGGATGCACTGCCCAATATCGACTGGGTCATGCCCATGGGTTCGTGCCAGGATGTACCGGCCATTGCGGCGGATATCCATGAATTCGAGGCGGTCGTCACTAATACGGCCAAGCCGATAGTGTTTATCGGGTATTCTACAAAGGGAATCGAACTGGTCTACGAGATGGCGGCAGAAGTGGCCGGGGGTATGGATCTCCTGAGAGAGCGTCCTTTCCTCATATGCTACCCTGAACCCATTACCCCTCTCGTCTATCCCGAGGAGGTGGTGGGTCGGATGTTCCTGGCAGCGGACCTGTTTCTTCCCCAGCTTGCAGGGCCTACCCAGCAGCTCGGGGCGACCGCGCCGGTAACCCTGGCAGGGGCCGTGGCCCTGGCAATCGCCGAGGGACTCATGAATGTTACCCTGGCCCAACTGCGAAGGCCCGGGACCCCCTGCTTTATGGCCTGCAATATCTCCAATTTCGACATGTCCAGTACCATGCTCAGCATGGGCGCTCCGGAGTGCAGCCTCGGGTTCGCCGCCCAGGCCGAGGTGGCCCGATCATTCGGGCTCCCCACCTGGGGGCTTGCAGGGGCAACTGATTCAAAGAGCCTTGATGCGCAGGCGGGTATTGAAAGCGCATTCTCCATCCTGGCCCAGGGCCTCGCCGGCCTGAACCTCATTCACGACGTCGGCTATATGGATATGGGAATGATTTGCTCCGCCGAGATGCTCGTTATGGGTGATGAAGTAATCGGGATGACCAAGCGGTTCATAGAAGGCATAAGAGTCACCCCGGAGACCCTTGCCCGGAACGTGATCGAAAAAGTGGGACCCGGTGGTCATTTTCTTGTGGAGAAACACACCCTTGAACATTTTCGCAAGGAACTCTGGAGGCCGACCCTCCTCACCCGCCAGCCCTATGGTGTCTGGGTTCAAAAAGGATCAAAGGACATGAGCCAGCGGATCTCGGAGAAGGTGAGGAAAATCATCGAAACGCATAAAGCGCCTGCCCTTCCGGACAAGACTCTCGCTGCCCTGGAGAGGATAAAGAACAGAGGAGAAAAAGAACTGATGGGATCCGGACATACGTAGGACCGTCAGGAGAATTCTTCAATGGCCAGGGTGTGCAGGGTTTCTTGCTTTGGCACGCCTTTTTCGTCCCAACCCATGACACGGTAGAAGTCCCGGACCATGGGGCGTAACCAGTCCGGATTTCGAGGGGTCTGAATAGATTCAGGACGATTGCGTTCAAGAAACATTTCAGGGAGCCGATCGTCAGCGGTGGTAGCCCCATGTCTGATATTGAAGATCCTTTCCAGGTGCGCAATTCTCTCGGCGATCCTGAAGAGGGTATCCGGGCTGGTCTCGTACCCGGTCAGGATGGTGACGAGCTCGGATTCGATCTGGAGATCGAATGCCCTGATCAGGCTCAGGGAAGGCACCTTGCACAGGCCCAGGCAGTCCAGAGCGATGTTTACGAGCATGGCCCGTTTTACTATCGCGGATTTCCCCTGCGTCGAAGTGATATCCACCGCTCCGGGGTCTCCGAGTTTCCCGACGGCTTCTTCCGGGCTCCAGGCATATTCGATCGATGGATACACCTGGTTGAAATCTCCGCCTCGTGAGGAAATCGCGTAACTCAGGGCCGTACCCATTATGTGAGACGGGTGATAGGCCGAAAGATCCAGGCCCTTTACCTGAGGCGCGTACCGAATCGCATTTCGGCCTATGATTTCGGCGGCCTTGCGGAGACCCTGTGAGAGGATATTGCCAAAGCCTTCCCGCTGCGCCATTTGGGTGATGAGTGTTTCCATGGCCTTCGCGTTTCCCCAGTGGAGATCCAGGCCCTCCACATCCTTTTGTGAAAGGATGCCGCGTTCAAAAAGATCCATGACAAAGGCAATAGCTCCCGCCGCGGAGATGGTGTCAATCCCCAGGCGGGTACAGAGATTATCCAGAAAGACAATATCCTGGATATTATCCAGGCCGCAGCGCGCTCCCAGTGCTGCGGTGGATTCAAATTCCGGACGGACACCCCGCATCCCCCGGTGCATGCCTTCATGAAAATAGAGCTCCGCCTTGCACTGAACCGGGCACCGGTAGCATCCGGTTGATCGTCTTTTGTACGGGGCAAGATTCCTGCTGTCGATGCGATCCGCCCCCTCAAAATGATTGCTCCGGTAATTCCGGGTTGCAAGGATGCCCATGTCGTCGGCCCACTTCATGTACCCTGCACCACCGTACTTGGAAAGCGGCTCGAATTCTCGTGATTTCCTGGTCAGCCGGACATAGCGGTCAATGACTGCACGTTCCCGACTCGACCGGCTCGCCGGGAAGCGCGTGGGTCTCTGGACAACGATGGCTTTGAGCAGCTTGGATCCCATGACCGCGCCCATCCCCGTTCGACCCGCGGCGTGTTCCCTGTCGCCGACAACGCAGGCAAATGCCGTCACATGCTCGCCTGCGGGTCCTATGGCGAGAGAGGTTATTTTTGAGGGGGCAAATTTTTCGCGGATGCCCTCTTCAGTCATCCAGGTGTCGAGACCCCAGAGGTCTCTTGCCCCGAGTATTTCCACTTTGTTTTCGTGTATCCAGAGAAGGGAAGGATCGCGGGCCCGGCCGGTGATGACCAGGGACTGGATACCGGCGGCCCGGAGTGCAGCTCCGAAATATCCCCCCACGCTCGAACTGCCCAACAGGCCGGTTTGCGGGGACAGGGCACTGAGGTGAACCCTGGAAGAGGCGGGAGCCGTTGTTCCTGTCAGGAGGCCGCACGATATGGCCAGGATATTGTCAGGATGCAGAGGGTCGGCATCCGGCGCGAGGTGACGGGAGAGATACGCTACATTGTACCCCCGGCCGCAGGAAAACGCTTCCAGATCTTTTTCGGGATACGGGGACCTGGAGCACGTGTTCCGAGAAAGATCGATTTGCACTATGTCATCCGGAGTTATCATCGTACATTCCGTAAAAAGCGTAATTATTCCACAGGCTCTCCTCTCCTTTCCTGTTGCCCTGGTATGAAGCAGCCCAATTTGACCGGCTGAAGCTTCTAAGCGGGGTCAGGTGGTTTTCGCCGGGGACGGTCAACGCACGAACTCGGTGCCGGCGGCTCCCTTGACACCCTCCTCGATGGCCCCGGTAGAGGTGATCACGGCCCTTTTCGAGGTCTTCCGCACAAACTGGAGGGCAGCCTCTACCTTGGGTCCCATGGATCCTGGAGGAAAATGCCCCTCAGCGATATAGCGTTCCGCCTGTGCCACCTCCACCCTGCGGAGCACTTTCTGTCGGGGAGTTCCGAAATGCAGCATGGCCCCTTCCACATCGGTCGCCATGATAAACAGATCGACTCCCACCTCCCTTGCCAGGAGCGCGCTGGCCAGATCCTTGTCGATGACCGCGTTCACCCCGCAGAAGCTCCTCCCTTCCCGGATCACCGGGATGCCCCCGCCGCCGCAGCAGATAACGATGAATCCCATATGGATAAGTCTGGAGATTTCGCGTTTTTCGATGATGGTCAACGGCCTTGGAGAGGCAGCCACCCGACGGTATCCCTTGCTTGTCTCCCTGGTGGGGAAGGGAAGGAGGGCCGCTTCCTCCTTGGAATAAGCCGGTCCAATAGGTTTGGATGGGTTCATAAAGGCCGGATCGGCAGGATTCACAACCACGTAAGTGATGAGGCTCACGAGGGGTTTCTGGTGGACAATCCCGAGTGCCATGAGTTCGCTGTCCAGGCTGGATTCGATCATGTAGCCCACCTGGCCCTGGGTTTGGGCCACCAGGATTTCGAGGGGCAGCCTTGGGATATCCCGGCTCAATTCCTGCTGGAGGAGGAGATTCCCCACCTGGGGTCCGTTACCGTGAGTGATAATCACGTGGTAGTCTCTGGAGAGGCGGGCCAGCTGCCTGACGGGTTCTTTGAGATTCTGGAACTGCTCTTCTGCGGTCCCCACCTGTCCTTTCTTGATCAGGGCGTTGCCGCCCAGGGCGACCAGCAGTATCTCCTTCTTTCTCGTATCATCCATGCCGCATACGGGCCTCCATCTGTTCCAGGAGCGCTTCCTCCAGAAAGGGATGCTCGTCGTCCTGATATTCGTATCGGACCCGCACTGCCGGCTTCTTGATGTTCAGGATTCGGGTGAGATGGATTGGGGTGGCAAAGAGGATAAGGTCGCAGTCCACGCTGTTGATGGTGGTTTCCAGGTCGGAGATCTGTTCATGGCTGTATCCCATGGCCGGGAGAACCGGTCCCACATGCGGATAGAGAAGGTAGGTGTCCTTGATGGTTCCCACTGCGGCAGATCGGGGGTCGACCACTTCGGAAGCGCCGTACTGCTTTGCGGCAATAAGCCCGGCGCCGTAGGGCATGCCCCCGTGGGTCAGAGTCGGTCCGTCCTCCACCACCATGATGCGCTTCCCTTTGAGCTGTTCGGGCTGGCTGACGATCGGCGGTGACTTCGCCAGCACGATCCTGGCAGTTGGTGCATACTGCTCGATATTCTTCCGCACCTGCTCGACTTGAGCCAGGGATGCCGTATCTATCTTGTTGATAATCGCGATATCGGCCATGAGCATGTTGGTCTCGCCGGGGTAATAGAGGCGCTCGTGTCCGGCACGGTGAGGATCGAAAAGCACGATATGGATGTCGGGCCGGTAAAAAGGCGTATCATTGTTCCCTCCGTCCCAGACAATGATATCTGCCTCCTTCTCCGCCTGCGCAAGGATCTTGCCGTAATCCACACCCGCGTACGTCACGATCCCGAGGTCCACGAGTGGTTCGTATTCTTCCCGCTCCTCGATGGTGCATCTATGTTTTTCAAAATCAGCATAGGTGGAAAAACGCTGGACTACCTGGCTTCTGAGATCGCCGTAGGGCATGGGATGCCGTACCACCACGACCTTCTTCCCTTGCCTGCGAAGAATATCACAGACCTTTCGCGTGGTTTGTGACTTGCCGCACCCCGTCCGGACGGCGCAGACCGCCACCACCGGCTTCTGAGCTTTGAGCATGGTGTAGGGCGCCCCGATGAGAATGAAATCGGCTCCTTCCGCCATAGCGATGGATGCTTTGTGCATGACATCCACATGGAGGACGTCGCTGTAAGAAAAGGCCACCAGGTCCACCTGGTGCTCCCTGATAAGGCCGGCGAGGTCTTTCTCCGGATAGATAGGCACCCCTTCGGGATACAATTTTCCGGCCAGTTCGGGCGGATAGAGGCGCCCCTCTATCTTCGGGATCTGGGCCGCGGTAAAGGCGATGACCCGGTAGCGCTCATTGTCGCGGAAGTAGACATTGAAGTTATGAAAATCCCTGCCGGCTGCGCCCATGATAATGACTTTCTCGATCATTGGTTCCTCCTTGTTCAGTCCCCTGTTGCCTCGCGGGCTTTTCAGTGACGCGACGTATTGACGAAGTCCCGTGCGTAGCGCCCCATGTGCTGCACCAATTCGACGCTGGAGGAGAAGACGGGTTCTCTGAATCGATTCTTCAGGGCGGCCCGGAGCATAGCAGGGTTCAGTGCCCCTCCCAGAGCTGCCAGAATACCCAGAGAGGCAAGGGCCCTTTCCGCGCTCGTAACCCCCTCAGCCTTGAAATCCGCCGTGATGATTTTGGCCGCCGTCTGCGGCAATGTCACGTCCTTCCCGTGGACCACGAGGGTCTCCGGAGCGAGAGTGCCGAAGATCCGGGACCTCCGGTCCGCTCCCTCCTGTCCGACTGCAATGACGGCTGAAGGCCTCTCGATCCCCGTGTAGCCTATTTCTTCCGGAGAAAGGATCACCTCGGTTATGGAAGGGCCAGTAAGTACGGTGATGTTATATTCATTCTTCTGCGTTACCCGCAGGCCTGCCGCCAGGCCCGCGAAACAGAGGATATCTCCAGCGGTGATGATACGCTGGCCGGCGTTGCCCAGGATAATGACTTCCTGCCGTTCCTTTTCATGCGGTTCGCATACTTCCTCTATCGTGGGAGGCGCGGCAACGGCCGTCTGTTTTCCCGCCATCTCCCTGTAGCGGAGGCCGTATTCCTCCCGCTGGTTTTCCTCGACAAGGCCCTCAAACGGAGGCAGGCATGCCATGTTTTTTTCGATTTCTTGGGGGGTCAGATGATTCTTCTTGGCATACCGGCCGACGCAGATTCCCCAGATATCGATGACCGAAAAACCTCTGTGTCGAATGGCCCGTTCTATTTCGTCGGCCAGGTCTTTCCGGTAGGCCGAACAGCGTGTCACATACGTTGCTCCTGCGGAAGCGGCCACCCTGCACACATCCAGCGGGCGTTCAAGCCGGTTGAGAAAGCCGGAGCCGACCACCGCATCGGACGGGGTTGTCGCCGAGAACTGACCTCCGGTCATCCCGAAGTTGAAGTTGTTGAGGACGAGGAGCGTCAAGTCGAGGTTCCGCCGGCATGCGCTCAGAAAATGAGCGCCGCCTATGCCCATCCCTCCATCCCCCATGGTGACGATCACATGAAGTTCCGGACGCGCGAGTTTCAGGCCGGTTGCGTAGGTCAGCGCTCTCCCATGAAGGCCGTGCAGTGCATGCGTCTGAAAAAAGGTATCAAACAGGCCGGAACAGCCGATGTCGCTGACCGTGGCAATCTGGTTGCCTCGAAGCCCCATACGCTGGTAGGCCCTGTCGAGGACCTTGGCAATGCGGTCATGGGTGCAGCCGGGGCAGAAGACGGGCGGTCTCTCATTATTGAGGAGGCTAACCATGATTGATCACCTCCCGGATCTCCGAAGGGGTGATCAGTTTCCCGTTCATCCGGCCATAGAAGTCCACCTGTTTTCCCGGGAGAACCCGCTCGATTTCGCGGACATATTGCCCGTCGTTCATTTCCAGAACAATTACCCTCTTTGCTCCTTCGGCTTTTTCCCTGATGAGAGTTTCCGGCACCGGCCACAAGGTCTTGAGGATGAGAAGAGAAAAAGGAGATCCCGTGCCTTTTTGCCGGTGGTACACATCCTGGGCGGCACGCGCCGTGACGCCGTAAGTAACAACGAGCGTTTGCGCCCCGTCTTCCAGGAAGGACTCGTGATAGGAAAATCGGTCTACCGCGGAAATGAGCTTATCTTTCAACCGCTTCTGGTTCCGGGCGATCTGGTCGGGGTCGGTGGTGATATATCCGTTCGAACCGTGAGTTGATGAGGTCTGGCGAACAGGTGTTTCTGCTCCGATGGGCAGGAAGGAAGGAACAAACTCCCCCGGGGCGACGTCGAAGGGAAGGAACGGCTTTCCTTCGGCAGGAGCCCTCCGGCTGCGGATTTCAGGCCTCTGGATTGCATCCATATCAAGGCCTTCCTTGGTCATGCTGACTTCCTTATTTGACGCGAGAAAGACGGGGCACCGGAACTCTTCCGCCAGATTGAACGCGTGCATGGTGAGGAGAATGCAGTCCTTCACATCACAGGGCGCCAGGGCGATTATCGGGAGGCCTCCGCTGTTCCCCCAGCGCATAAACTGTATGTCCCCATCGGCGCCCCGGGTCGCGGAGCCGGTGGAGGGTCCGAGTCGCTGCACTACCGCAATAACGACGGGGATCTCGCTGCCTATGGCGAAGGAGATGTTTTCGCTGTAGAGACTCAGGCCGGGACCCGAGGTCGCCGTCATCACCTTGAAACCCGCCATGGACGCCCCCAGGCATGCTCCGATGGAGGCTATTTCGTCTTCTCCCTGGATGCAGATGCCCCCCTCGGGAGGGAGAAGTCTGAGCATGGTATTGAAGATGGTTGTGGCCGGCGTAATGGGGTATCCTGCATAAAATCGGCAGCCTGATAAAAAAGCACCCCAGGCAATGGCCTCATTACCTTCCATGAGTGAAAAAGCCATTTTTTCCCTTCAGATTTAAATACTTCACAAATAAAGCTCTACGCCACTCTCAGGACCTTTGCCCCCCGGATTTTTCGTTCCTTGAGTTCCAGGAGGGCCTTGTTCGCCTCTTCCAGGGGAAATTCCTGGAACTCCGGTCTGATGGGGATGCGGGCGGCCAGATCGAGAAATTCGCTGATGTCTGTTCTTGCCACGTTGGCAACGCTCTTGATCTCCTTTTCCATCCAGAGGTGTGTTGGGTAATCTAGGTCCAGAAGATATTGCTTGTCAACGGATTCTTTCCGGATGGCATTGATGACGAGCCTGCCGCCGCTTTCCAGATTTCTCATGGCCTCAACGACCGGTTTCCAGACCGGCGTCGTATCGATAATGGCGTGGAGCTTCCTGGGCACCATGTCTTCCGTGGCCCCGGCCCAGACAGCGCCAAGCTCCCTTGCAAACGCCTGTTCCCGCTCGCTGCGGGCGAACACAAAGATCTCCGTGCCGGGATATTCGTACCGTACCATCTTCAGCACGAGATGGGCGGATGCCCCGAACCCGGTCAGGCCCAGCCGTTGCCCATTTTGGATTCCCGTGAGCCGCAGGGCCCTGTATCCGATGGCCCCGGCGCACAAGAGAGGAGCGGCCTCCGAATCGGAAAACACGGCGGGGATCTTGTACGCCGAGTCTTCCGGAACCGTCATGAGAGAGGCATACCCTCCGTCGGCATCCCGGCCCGTTGCCTTGAACTCCGGACAGAGATTATCAAGACCGTTGCGGCAGAACTCGCATGTCCCGCAGGATGAGTAGATCCACCCTACACCCACCCGGTCCCCCGTTTGAAACATCCCGGCATCCCTTCCCCGGTCTACCACGGTACCCACGACCTGATGGCCGAGGATAACAGGGAAGCTCGGAGGGGGGGTCCTGCCTTCTATCTCATCCAGTTCGGTATGGCACACCCCGCAGGCGGACACCTTGAGCAGGATCTCATTTCTGGCCGGAACAGGATCCGGAACGGTTGCCTTTGTGAGGGGATTCCTTTCCACGGTGAGATCCGCCACTCCTTCGAGAATCATCGCTTCCATGGTACCACGACCTCCGGGTTAGGATGAACGCGAAAAAGATACAAATCATTCTATCATTTTTTTCCGGTTTCCGGTATGACTCATTATCTGTATGAAGCGCATTTTGAAGAAAGCCCCCATTCAGGCAGAAAAGGACATTGCGCTTTTTCCCGGAAGACGCAAAGCCGGGAAGCACGACAACACCCTGACTTGAGCGGTTTAGAAGAGGAGCATGAATGATCATGAGAAGGAAAGAAAAGGAAATCACCGACAAATCCGCCATTGAAGCCGTCATTCGTAAATCACTCGTGTGCCGCATTGGGTTGTCCGAGGGCGATACGCCATACGTGGTGCCCGTATGTTTTGGATATCAGGACCGCACTATTTATGCGCATGGCTCACTGAAAGGGAAAAAAGTCGACATGCTCCGGAAAAATCCGAATGTCTGTTTTGAATTTGATATAAACGCGAAGATTGTGGAGGCAGAACACGCGTGCGATTGGAGCATAAACTACCAGAGCGTTATCGGTTTTGGAAAAGCATCCCTTGTAACGGATCCTGATGAAAAACGAAAGGTGCTTGAGGTCATCATGCGCCAGTATTCGGATAAGGCTTTCCATTTTCCCGAGAACAAACTGGCGGCAACAGGGATCATCAGGATAGAAATCACGAGCATGACCGGAAAACAGGATGGCTTCCTCCCTGAGCAGCCTCCGAGAAGCACCTGATCCCTTCCGCTGAGACGGTGGAAAGGGAAAAGAGACCTTAAGGCGTGCAAAGAAGGTCGCAGTCGCATTTTATTATGTGGATTGTAAGACGGGATAGTTGGGATAGCGCATAGGTTTGAGAGCAGGTAAAATGCGAATCTTTTTTCTTTTGCCGGCGTCTCAGCGGCAAAAGAAAAGGCAGTTGACTTTGCGGTCTTTGCGTCTTCAGCGAAGCGAGCGGTGAAATACTGCAAAGATTACGTCATCGAACTTATGGATCCAAGTACTTAGAGCCGACGCAGGTGAACGGATTGACGCAAAAGTGAGGGGTACAATGAAGACGATCGGTATGCTGGGAGGTATGAGCTGGGAATCCACAACAAGCTATTACAAAGCGGTTAATGAAGGCATCAAGGGGAAACTTGGAGGCTTTCATTCTGCCGAAATCTGCATGTACAGCGTCGATTTTGCCGACATCGAGGAGTTGCAGCATCAGGGAAACTGGCAGGCGACCGGAGAAATCCTCGCAAGAGCAGCCCAACGGGTGGAAGCCGGCGGTGCGGATTTCCTCGTGATTTGCACCAATACCATGCATAAGGTTGTTCCCGAGATTGAGAAGGCCATTTCCATTCCGGTTCTGCATATAGCCGATGCGACGGCGGAAAGACTCCTTGGCGACAAAATCAGGCGTGTGGGCCTGCTGGGTACACGCTTCACCATGGAACAGGATTTCTATAAAGGCAGGCTTGCCGGGAAATTCGGCATCGAAGTGCTCATCCCTGAACCGGAAGACCGCGAAATAATTCATAATATCATCTATTCAGAACTCTGTCTCGGAAAAGTGAAAGAGCGTTCCAGGCATCAGTATCTTCAGATTATTGACGCGCTGCGGCAAAGAGGCGCAGAGGCTGTGGTACTCGGCTGCACGGAAATTGCCTTTCTGGTCCGGCAGGAGGATACGCGGGTGCCGCTGTACGACACGACAGCTATCCACGCAGAAAAGGCGGTCGAGTTGGCAACGGCAGAAGAGACGCAAGTTCTGTGATCACGCGTCACAGAGCAGTGCAAGAAATTCATCCCAGTCGCTCACCCGGAGGACATCTTCATCCGGCAACTCATCATTTCCCGCAGGGACACCCGGCAACATGGGTACCTTGTGATCAAGGGCCCAGGTAAACCATACAGGACGTATGCCGGCAAGCAGTGCCCCGTTGATATCGGCCTCGATGTTGTCCCCCACATATAGAAGCCGGGAACTGTCAACGCCGAAATCATCCACGAGCTGCTGAAAGGCTATGGCGTGGGGTTTGCGGTATCCGAGTTCTCCGGAGATGAGAAGGACGTCGAAAAACGGCGCCAGCCCGAGCTGGGTGATGAGGCCCCTTCCTGCAGGAGCATGGGTGAAGTTGGATAAAAGCCCCAGCCGGTAGGTTCCCTTGATTTCATTGAGCATCTCCATGGTGCCGGGTATCAGATGGCAGTAGTCGAAGAACGCGGAAAAATAGGCGTCGAGCGCCGTGGCGATTCGTTCGTCATCAGGATCAACGGGGTATCCCAGCTCCCGAAGTGCAGCACCGACCCAGAAACGATTATGGGTCTCCCTCCCGTCTTCCTTCGTCTTTTCCAGGAAAACAAGTGCGCATCGGCGATAGGTTTCCTTGAACGGCCCGTCTTCAAAGGTAAAATTGCTCCTGTGCAGGCTCCTGATCAGTCGTTCGACAGCCTCGCTTACGGCTTTCGGGTCCGCAGTGATGAGCGTGTTGAAGAGGTCGAATCCGATGGCCTTCACGTTTTTCAAGTGATACCTCCCTCTCATATTCTTTCCAGGATTGACTTGACTGGTTTTCATCCTGTGAGATGTTTTGCCGGCGGCTCAACACTAAGAGTGTTTATCGTGGGAGTCCCGGGAAAGTCAATCAAAATGGTCGATGTTCGGAGAACGGGAGGCGTGAGCCGACAATGAATTGCGTTGACTTGAGACCTCACTGACCCCTATTCTAAAATGGTGCTCACGCACAAATAGGTTTTGGACACTGCCGTGCTCCCATGGATATGCCGTCGCGGAGGTGGATCTGACTTGGCTAGTGTTTCCCTTGTCCGTTGCGAAAGCTACGAACCACATCAGGTGGAGGGTGCCCTGCAAAAGGTGCTGGAGCCCCTGGGGGGTATCGCCCGTTTTGTACGGCCGGGGGATACGGTCCTCCTAAAGCCCAATCTGCTCTCGGCCCGGGCCCCTGAAAAACGGGTGACCACGGATCCGGCAGTGGTCCGGGCCGTGGCAGGTTTGGTCAAAGAGGCAGGGGGCCGCGTCAGGATAGGAGACAGTCCGGGTATCGAGCCGTTCGAGCGAGTTGCGGCAAAGACCGGCATGAAGGAGATTGCCCGGGAGTTGGGAATCGATCTGGTGGAATTGAGCCGGCCCAGGCGGGTTTCCCTTGAGGGTGACTCCATTTTCCGGAACCTGGAGATTGCTTCTCAGGTCCTGGACGCCGATGTGGTTATCAACCTGCCGAAGTTGAAGACGCACACTCAGATGCTCATGACCCTCGGCGTCAAGAACCTTTTCGGGACCATTGTTGCCCAGCGAAAGACCGAATGGCATTACATGACCGGGCTCAACAGGAACACCTTTGCCTCCCTGCTGCTCCATGTCTACCAGGCTGTGCGGCCGGCCGTGACCATACTGGACGGGATATGGGGCATGGATGGAGAAGGGCCGGGGAATGGAAACCCCTGCCGTCTGAACCTGATGGCGGCGGCCCGGGATGCCGTTGCTCTGGACACGACCATTTGCCGCGTGCTGGGCATTCCCCTGGAGACCTTTCCCCTCTACCGCATGGCCAAAGCCGGAGGAATCGGGGAAACGAATCCCGACCGGATCCACATACACGGGGATCTTCCGAAATCATTCCGAATTCCGGGATTCCAGGTCCCCAAGCTGGACTCCCTCAGGGTCCTGCCCGGTATTTTTGACGGGTTTGCCGCCCGATACCTGGTTTCCAAACCGGTTCAGGACGCCGGAGTCTGTGCGGGATGCGGGGAATGCGTGGAAGCGTGTCCGGCGGACGCCATCTCTCTGGTGGAGCGTTGTCTCCGTTTTGATTACAATGCCTGTATCCGGTGCTACTGCTGCCAGGAGATCTGCCCCAGGGGGGCCATCGGGTTTAAGAAGGGGCTCCTCGTGAAGATCCTGAACCGATTCAACCGGTGATGCCTCATATGGCGCCCATTAGTCCCGACTATACCTGCTACCTCTGCTGGGGCACCCGGATAGGTTTTCCCGATCCGTCCCCTCCCCACTTTGCGAAGGGGTGTCGTGGGGGATTTGCCGAAGTTCTCTTAAATTCCCCTAAATCCCCCTTTGCGAAAGGGGGACTTCATGATGTTTCCTGCTCTGCGGGTGGGGATTCACTCCAGGACAGTCCGTAGTTCCTCCTGGAGGTATTTGAGTTGATCCAACTCGTCCCCTGTCAGCTTATTCTGCGCTGCGGCCCTCTTGACCCGCTTTTTCAAGGCCTTTAACTGCTTTTCGAGATCGATGACTTCATTGAGAAGCAGTGTTTCCATGTCGGGTTCCGGTTCCCGGGTCTCCGGGGCCTCCAAGGAGACTTCCTTGGGCTTGAGCATGAGTCGTTCCTTCCAGAGCGGGACATGGGTGTCGAGGTGATAGATTTCCTTGATCTTGTCTCCCAGGGCCTGGCACGCCGCAGGCTCTCCATGGATGAGGAATACCCGGGGCCTGGTCTCAAAATGCCCGACCCATTCCAGGAGGTCGTTCTGATCAGCGTGGGCTGAAAAGCCTCCGATGGTGAAGACCTTCGCGCGGACCGAGACGTTTTCCCCGAATATTTTTGTGTGCTTTGCCCCCTCAACAATGCGCCTTCCCGTGGTTCCATTGGCCTGGTATCCGACAATAAGCAGGCTCGCCCCGGGACGCCACAAATTATGCTTCAGGTGATGCTTGATACGGCCTGCCGTGCACATGCCGTTCCCGGCAATCACGATTGCCGATCCCGCTTTTTCGTTGATCGCTATGGATTCCTTCGTGGTAGGCGTGAATCTGAGGTTGGGCATATCAAACGGATCAAAGCCTTCATCGACGATAGCCCGTGCCTCTTTATCGTAGTATTTTTTGTTCCTGCGGAAGATTTCCGTGGCCTTTATGGCGAGAGGACTGTCAAGATAGATCGGAATGTCAGGCAGCGTCCCCTGCCTTTGAAATTCTCCCAGAACGTAGAGGATTTCCTGGGTTCTCTCCACCGCAAAAGCGGGAATCATGATCTTTTCGTTGTGAGAGGTGCTGTACTGTATTGCTTCCAGCAGTTCCAGCTTGCTGTCCTCAAAAGTGCGGTGCTGCCTGTTTCCATAGGTGGATTCCAGGAAGAGATAGTCGGCGTTGAAGATCTCGTGGGGATCCTGAACGATGAGCTGATCTTTTCTCCCGAGGTCTCCTGAGAAAACGATTTTCAGGGATTCCCGGTCTTCCTCAATCCAGAGTTCCAGGATGGAAGAGCCCAGGATGTGCCCGGCGTTTCTGAGCCGCGCCTTGATTCCGGATCCGATCTCGATGATCCGGTCTCGTTCCACCGGTGAAAAGAGGGAAAGACACGCCTCGGCTTCCTCGACGGTGTAAAGGGGCATGATCTCGTTTTTCGACTGGCGCCTGTTTTTTCTTGACTGCCATTCGGCGTCCATCTCCTGGATATGCGCCGAGTCCAGCAGCAGGGGATTACAGAGTTCGGCGGTGGGTGGCGAGGTGATAATGCGGCCCTTGAACCCATCTTTTGCCAGCTTGGGGATCCTCCCCGAGTGATCGATATGGGCGTGGGTCAGGAACAGGGTATCTATCTGGGAGGGGTCAAAACCCCAGTTCTCCCAGTTCCGGGCCTCCATCTGTCTCCCGCCCTGGAAAAGCCCGCAGTCCACGAGAACCTTTTTGCCTCCCGGACTCTCCACAAAATAACAGGACCCGGTTACGGATCCGGCGGCTCCCAAACAGGTGATCCTGATCATTATGAGCTCCTTTCATTTGTCCAGGCCCAGTTTGGGCCAGAGCAGATCGATCTTCCTCTTGACCTGCGGATCCATGCAAATGACGTCGGGCCACTCCCTTGTAAACCCCTCTCCCGGCCATTTCCTCGTGCAATCCACCCCCATCTTGCTGCCGTAGAGAGGCATCTCGGCTGCATGATCAAGGACATCCATGGGGCCTTCAGCAAAACTGATGTCTCTTTTGGGGGCCACATTATTGCCCATATACCACAGGGCCTCCGAAAGATCCTGAACGTTCACCTCCCTATCAAAGATGAAGATCATCTTCGCAAACATCATCTGTCCCATCCCCCACAGCGCATGGATCACCTTCCTGGCGTGACCCGGATAGCGTTTGTCGATGGAAACAAAAGCCATGTTGTGAAATACTCCTTCGATGGGAAGGTTCATATCAACCACTTCCGGGAGCTGCTTCCTGATGAAGGGCAGGAAAAGCCTTTCCGTTGCCTTTCCCAGCCAGGCGTCTTCCATGGGAGGAGGTCCGACAATGGTGGTCTGGTATATGGGATCTCTCCGGGAGGTCATACAGGTGACATGGAAAACGGGATAGTCGTCCTCCAGGGAATAAAATCCGGTATGATCCCCGAACGGTCCTTCCCTGCGTCGCTCGGCCGGGTTTACGTACCCCTCCAGGACATACTGGGCGTTTGCCGGCACCATGAGATCATTGGTCTTGCACCGGACAAGTTCCACGGGCTTTTTCCTGAGGTACCCTGCAAGAAGGTACTCATCCAGATCATCGGGCAGGGGCGCGGTGGCCGCATAGGTGAGGGCAGGATCCGGACCGATGGCCACGGAAACCGGAAAATCGATGCCCATCTCCTCTGCAATCCGATAATGCTGGGCCCCGCCCTTATGGGTATGCCAGTGCATGCCGGTGGTATTCTTGTCGAACACCTGGAGACGGTACATCCCCAGGTTACGTTTTCCGCTTTCAGGGTCCCTGGTCACCACAAGGGGAAGAGTGATAAACGGACCTCCATCCCTCGGCCAGCAGTGGAGCACCGGGAGGCTCCCCAGGTCTATCCGGTCCCCCTCCAGGACCACTTCCTGGCAGGGTGCGTTCTTGACCGTCTTGGGAAAGACGGCGTTAATCTTGTTCAATTTTGGGATGAGCTTCAGTTTGTCCAGTATCCCTTCCGCCTTTTCCGTTTCCAGGAAGGACAGGATGTCCGCTGCCAGGGCGTCGAGCGACTGAACTTCGAGGGCAAGCTTCACGCGGTCGAGTGAACCAAATGCATTGATCAGGACCGGGTTCCCGGACCGGGACTTGGCCTTCTCAAAGAGAAGCGCCGGCCCGTTTTTTTTGGAGACGCGATCGGTTATCTCCGTTATTTCCAGGTAGGTATCCACGGGTTCCGTGACCCGGATCAGCTCTCCCTTTTCTTCCAGCACCCCGATGAATTCGTTCAAATCTTTATACGCCATGTCAGACTCCTATCAGATTCTTGCCGGGACCGCCAGGACCTTTGCCTTTATCAGGCCAAAGATTTTCCTGTCTCCTTTCCAAAAAAACGGGCGACATCAGCCAGGTCATGGGTGAGCGGTATCTTCGGAAGGCTCTCGATAAACAGTTTTCCGTAAGGTTTCGTGTTGATCCGGTTGTCAAGCACAGAAAGCAGTCCCCTGTCCGTGGCCTTTCTTATTAATCGGCCCAAACCCTGTTTTAGTGAAATAATTGCTGAAGGCACCTGGTATTCAAAAAATGAATTCCCGCCCCGGGACTTGATCGATTCGATCCTCGCGGCGATCAGGGGATCACCCGGAGAATCGAATGGGAGCTTGTCGATAATAACGCAGCTCAGGGCCTCTCCCGGGACATCCACTCCCTGCCAGAAGGAACCCGTTGCCAGGAGCACGGAATGAACATCTCTTCTGAAGGCGTCGAGAAGAGCAGACCGCGGTGCGTCTCCCTGGCGCTGCAGTGCGTACGGGATCTTGTCTCTGATAATGGCATAAACCATATTCAGATTATGATAGCTGGTAAAGAGCACAAGGGCCCTGCCCTCGCTCCTCTCCAGGATATCCACTATTCTTTTTGCGATGGCGGCAGGAAAACGGGAAGAAGAGGGGACGGGCAGGTCTCCGGGTATATAGAGGAGAGCCCGGTTATTGAAATCAAAATGGGAGGGGTAGATCCCCTCGATCGTCTCAGTCAGGCCCAGCCGGCTCTTGATGTAGTCGAAAGTGCCGTTGGTGGAGAGGGTGGCCGAAGTAAAGATGACCGTCTCGACTTGCCCATAGAGGAGACTCCTGAGTCTTTCCGAGATATCGAGCGGTGAACTGTGGATAGTGATGCCGGTTTTCCGTTGTTCATACCAGGTGAGCCAGTCAGTATCTTTTGGTTCCAAGACCATTTCCAGAAGGGCATTCAGCTCCTGAGCCCGGACCCCATAGGATTGAAGCATTTCGAAGGCCCTGTCCTGCAGGTGCTGCACAATTTTTTTCAGGGTGCTTTTGATTTCGGTTCCCGGTCTCTGTCGCAATTCTTCGAGGGCCGGACTGTCTAGTCTTCCCTTGCCTTCACCGCCGTCGAACCGGCGCGTCAGGTATTCGACCTGCGTTTTCAGGCCGGAAAGGTGCCTGTTGAGAGAAGCACGTTCCTCCTTCGGGATAATCTTTAACTCCCTTTCCAGATCTGCGGCAAGTTCAGCAAGCTGATTGGTGCTGATGCTTTCTCCCAGGTAATCGGTCGCAATCTCTTCCACATTGTGGGCCTCATCAAAGACGACTACCTGAAACCGTGGGATGATTTCACCAAAACCGCTTCTCTTTATCTTCAGGTCCGCGAAAAAGAGGTGGTGATTAACGATGATGATTCTTGATCTGGCGGCCTCGCGGCGAAGCTCGTTCAGGAAACAGTTCTCAAAGTAGAGGCAATTCGTGCCGAGGCACTGATCAGACGGGCAGGAGAGCTCATCCCAGAGCGAGGTATCGTCTGCCAGCCAGGGGAGTTCGGCGCGATCCGCGAACCTGGTCTCTTCCAACCAGGTTTCCATACGATCCTGCAGGGCCTTTCCACGGTCTTTCAGCAGGGATTCCTGGGCGAAAAATTGATGATACCGGTGGAGGCACAGATAGTTCCTTCGCCCCTTCATCATCATGGCGTCAGGATTCAAGCCGGTGGCGGCCTGGAGCAGCGGGATATCCTTGAAGTAGATCTGCTCCTGGAGGTTCTTGGTGCCGGTGGAGATAACGGCCTTTTTCCCGCTGAGTATCAGGGGAACCAGGTAGCCGAAGGTCTTGCCGGTACCGGTTCCTGCTTCCACGAGCGCGAAGGTTTTCCTGATGAGGGCCTCTTCAATCTGCTGTGCCATTGCCACCTGGGACGCGCGGAACTCGAATTCCTCGAGGGATCTGGCCAGGAGTCCATCCGGACCAAGGATATCATGCATGGTGGGAAAGGGGGTGGGCATGGACGTTAATCCGGGTCCGGCTTCTGCTTCCCCATCCAGAGCCCTCCGAGGAGTTGCCCGGCGAAAAAAGCGCCGATTAGAACAGGGAAGGTGACGAACCTCCATCCGAGTCCCGAGAAGATCCGTAACGCGACGACACCGGGGACGGGGACGTGCACTGCGAGAAACCAGGAGGGGGAAAATTTTTTTGTCCTTGCGCGCCAGAAGCCGAAAGGCAGGTTCAAGAGAAACACGGCAATTGCGATTATCCACAGGCTGTGCATGGATACCATCCTAAAATCTGAGGGACATGCAGGTCAGGCCGCCGTCCATTTTCCGGGCCTCACTCACATCCAGCTCAATAATATCAAGGCCGAGCGTCTTCAGCTTCTCCTTTGTCCCGGGGAACCCGGAGGGCATGATGAGTGTCCCGTTTATCAGCAGCGTGTTCCCGGCGTATTCCTCGCCTCTATCGAGGATAATCGCGTCATGCCCTTGAAATATATCGAGATGCGCAAATTCCTCAGCAATCAGGAGGGTGTTGTTGCCGACAAAATTTACGCTGGATTTGAGGTGGAGACCCGCTTCGACACGAACAGGCGACCAGGTATTGCCGTATTTCTCCAGGATACGGCCGAGCTGATCGGCACCCTTTTTATTTGTACGACTGGAGACGCCGATAAAGAAGTGCGCGCCCACTGCCAGGACATCGCCGCCGTCAACGCTCGCCGGGGCGAGGATACGTTCGGTCCTGCGGTACTGGGCAAGCACCGGTTCGATGAGCTTTTCCTCCCCCCTCCTGGACCTGGCGCCTGGTCTCGTGATGACGGCCACATCCTGCGTGACGACAGCAGTGTCTTCAACAAAGTAAGCGTCCGGGTACCCGGGCAGGGGGTCCAGTTCGATGATTTCCAGGCCTAGGGCCCCGAGTGTGTCCACATAGGCCCTGTGCTGCCGTATCATCAATTCGTAGCCAGGGGTACCGAGTTTCGAAGCCGTGAGGCCCGCCGCAAAATCCGGACCTGGTCCCCTGGTTATCGCGTGGGTAAACATATCAGGAGTTTGCTCCATAACGGGTCATCGAGCCGCTTCTTTACTTCTTTCCCATCATGTAATTCACTGCCTTTTCCAGTCCGTCTATCGTCAGTTCGAACATGGGAAAGATGTCCCGGACCATGCCGACTGTCCGGGTATAGGGCCATTCCTCTTCCATTTTGGGGTTGAGCCAGACAGCATACGGGAACGTGGCCGCGATGAACCTGAGGCGCTCGTGGCTCGGCTTGAAGGTACGTTCTTCAATATGAATCGACCCGTCGGTCGCCATGAGTTCGTAGGGCGCCATGCTGGCATCGCCCACAATTATGAAGCGGGTCTCCGGGTCCAGGCGCACCAGTTCGTCCACCTTGTGGGGCTTCCTGTATCGTGCAGGGTCCTCCCAGAGATTGTCGTAAATCGTATTGTGGAAGAAGAAGGTCCTGAGTTCCTTGAATTGGGCCCTCGCGTGATTGAAGAGGGTCTGGACCACTTCCACATAAGGATCCATGGACCAGCCGCCGTTGTCTATGGCCAGGATCACCTTGAGGCGGTTTTTCAGGCTCCGGTCAAAAACAATCTCTATTTCGCCGGCATTCTTCATGGTCTGGTAAATGGTCTCATCAATATTGATCTCGTCTCTGGGTCCCACGGGAATCATATTCCTGAGCCGCTTCAGGGCCTCGCCGATCTGGGCCTGGGTCAGGGGACCCTCCTGGGAGTAGTCCCTGTATCGCCGGTCCATGGCCACTTTGACGGCGGATTTGTTCCGGGACACCCCGCCGACCCGCATGCCGCCGGGATGAAAGCCCGAATGCCCTACCGGTGACGTCCCGCCGGTGCCGATCCATTTGCTTCCGCCGTGGTGCTCCCCGGTCTGTTCCTTCAGGCGGTCCAGGAAGTACTGGAGCAGTTCCTCCGGAGTCAATTTGCTCAGGGATTCTTCGTCGACCCCGAGCGCTTCGGCCAGTTCCTTCGGATTCTTCAGCCATTCTTCCAGCAACGCCTGGGCCACGCGCGAGAGTTCGAATTCGTCAGGTTCTTCCAGTTCCGCGCCTTCGAAATGGTGGGCGAAGACCTGATCATAGAGATCAAAGTACCGTTCGCTCTTGACGAGGATGGCACGGGCCGCCGTGTAAAAGTCATCTATGGAGATGATGAGACCCTCCTGGAGGGCCTTTTGCAGCCTCAGAAAGGAGGTTGGCGACACCGGAATGCCCACGTGCCGCAGCAGGTAGAAAAAGCTCGTAAACATCGTTTTCTTTTAGATCCTCATCCTTGAGACCGTGCCGCGTGCAACGGCATAATCCGGGCTCTTCTTGAAGAGGACCCCAAGATACGGGATATCCCCCTTGATAAGGTTCTTCACCTTGAAATCCGGGTCCGCCTCAAGGGCGCGAATCCAGTTTATGAGCTCCCTGGTGGCCGGCTTTTTCTCTACCCCGCGGAATTCCCTCATGCCGTAGAAAACCTTGACCGAATTCTCGAGCAGGTCCCTGCTGATGTCCGGAAAATGAACGGTGACGATCTTCCGCATCATATCCGGTTCCGGGAACGCGATATGGTGAAAATTACACCGTCCCAAAAAGGGGTCAGAAAGGTCTTTCTTGGCGTTGGAGGTGATGACGATCACCGGCCGGTTTTTTGCGCGGATGGTCTTGTCTATTTCAATGATGTCGAATTCCATCTGGTCCAGGACGTCCAGCATGTCGTCCTGGAAGTCCGTGTCGGCCTTGTCTATTTCGTCGATCAGCAGCACCACGCGTTCATCCGATACAAAGGACTGTCCGATTCTCCCCATCCTGATATAATCTTCAATGTTGCTGACGTTTCTGCTCGAATCCCCGAACCGGCTGTCATTGAGGCGGGTCAGTGTGTCATACTGATAAAGGGCCTCCACCAGTTTCATGCTGGACTTCACGTTCAGGACGATCAGCCGCATATGCAGCGCTTCGGCGATAGCGTGGGCGAGCATGGTTTTCCCGGTTCCCGGTTCGCCCTTCAGGAGCAAAGGCATCTCCAGCGCCATGGAGATATTGACGATTTTTGCCAGCTCCTCGTCCAGGACATATTTTGACGCGCCCGTGAACATTCCGTTTGTACTCTCTACCTTCAT